>NZ_JASJSI010000109.1:0-14288 GCF_030237085.1 Stenotrophomonas maltophilia group sp. Smal32 | reverse complement strand
ACAACACCGCTCACTACTAAGAGCGGCAGACCACGCAACAAATAGAAAAAACCTGTGAAGGGTCCCCCGCGAAATAATCTATGGGGTGGGGGTTTAGAGTTTTTGGGGGTGGCCCGTGGCCCACCCAAGTTAAGGGTGTTTTTTTTTTTTTGATTGTTAGGGCCGCCCCCCGGCCGACTCTTGTTGGGCCCCCACACACGGAAGGACGCCCGGCCCGCCCCCCCCACTACCCGCAGCCAGGCAGGGCCTGGCGCTACGGGTCGGGCTTTACCCGCACCACCCGTTTCCGGTACTCATACACATTGTCACCGCGGATGCGCTTCTCCTCGGTACCGGTGACCCTGCCCACCTGCTGGTCCGAGCCGGTGACGGGCTTCGCCTCGATCTCGGTTTCATGCTCGAAGGAGTGGGATTTGTCGGTGTTGCGGTAATAGCGGTACAACGCCCAGTACAGCGCGGTTGCGCCGGCCGGACCTGCCGCCAACAGCCAGAGGCCACTGTCGTCGCTCATGTCGATGCCACCAGGAATGCTATTGCGAGGGCTTCAATGACGGTGCCGGTGGCCAGTGCCGCCAGCAGCATCTTCCATTGCTGCACGGGTACGCTGCCCATGGTCTCGCCGGTGCGGCCATTCACTGCGATGTAATGCAGCATGCCGCCGTTCTTTCCCGGCTGATGGTAGGAATACAGCCACACCGGCAGGTACATCGATACCCAGCGGGTACCATGCACCTCCAGCTGTTCCTGTTCCCAGCGCACGCCACGGTTGTAGCGCTTCACCGAACCTTCCACCTGTGCGCGGGCAATCGACAGCAGCTGGTCTTCCAGCCGCGGCCGCAGTCTTTCCACATCCAGGTTGCGCTTCTCCGAAGTGAAGCCGGCCAGGTACGAGGCGTTCCACTTCACCGCGTTCTTGGTGTCGAACGGCAGGATGGTGTTGATGATGTTGTTGGTGTTGGCGCGAGTATCCAGATTGCCGCGCTCGGCCGAGGATTCCAGTGGCAGGTCATCGACGGTGAAATCCACCTGGCGCTCGACCTGGTAGACATCGGCGTCGTACAGGGTGCGCTTGTTCTTCTCGCTGCCCACCGTGTATTCGCGCGTCTTGATCTCGCCCTTGCCGGCCACGGCCGCGCTGACATTGCTGTCGACGATCATGTAGGGCAGGAATACGCCCACCACGTTTTCCGGGGTGAACTGGTCCTTGAACGCCTTCAGCGCAAACATCCGGCGCTTGTCGACGAACTGGCGGATGCGTGCGACCGCATCGTCCTTCTTGATATGGAAGGGCAGCACGGCATCTGGCACCGCGCCGTTGGCGATCTGCTCGTTGACGCCGAAGACGTGGCGGCACCAGTGGCAGCGCGTTGTCATCGTGCTTTCGGTATTGACCATGACTTCGGCGCCGCAGCCGGTGCACTTGAACGTCATCAACGCCGAGGTGTTGGCATCGATGTCGCGTGCGCCGGAGGCGATGACGGTGCCGCGCAGCTGGTCGATGGCCTCGCCCAGCCCGAATTCCTCCTCGACCCGCGCGCCATGCCATTCGTGACGGCAGTACAGGCAGACCAGGATATCGGTGCCGGCCTTGGGTCGGATGTCGGTGGCGCCGCACTTCGGGCAGCGGTTGAGGCCATCCTTCAGCTCGCTGGCCGAGGTGTCGATGGCAACCGGATCAGGCGCTTCCACTTCATCGCGGATCGCCTGCGGCAGCGTCGAAGTGTCCAGCGGGAAGCTGCCGGGCAGGGGAGGGACGTCCTGCGGCGAACCCGGCCCATCCAACGACGCCGCCGGCAGGGGCGGCGGCGTCGCGGGCACGGATCCGGGCAGCGGCGGTGGGCCGTTTCGGGGATCGGACATGTGGTGTATGCGTCCTGCCGGTTACAGGCCCAGTGCCTTGGCCTTGAGCGCGTCGTAGTCACTCTGGGTGATCAGGCCCAGGTCCAGCATTTCCTTCGCCTTCTTCAGCTTGGCGACCGGGTCGTCCGCAGCCGGGGCCACCGGCTGCTGCATGCCGCCGACACCGAACATGCCAGATGCCATGCCGACTCCGACCAGGCCTGCCGCGCCGCCATTCTCGCCTGCCGACTGGATGCCCTGGGCAACACTGGCCTGCAGGTTGGAGTTGCCACGCGCACCGGACAGCGCATCGGCGCGCTGCACGGTCTTCAGCAGTTCGCGGGTGTTGGCGTCGTATTCGATCGAGACGATGGCGGTCTTGACGATGGCCAGGCCGCGGTCCGACTTCCACTGGTAGCCCTGTTCAACCGCGGCCGACAGGCTCTGCGCGAAGCCCAGCGAGTCCTGCTGCAGCTTGGTGATGCGGTTGCCCTTGCCCGGGTCGTTGGTGTACAGGCTGAAGGCCGGGGCCAGCGAACCGACCACTTCATTGAACAGTTGGTTGGCGGCGGCATTGTCCAGATCAGTGAAGTCGAACACCTGGCCGGGCCGCAGGTAGCTGGCCGGCACGAAGTTCTTCACGAACAGGATCGGGTCGACAATCTTCAGCGTGTACGAGCCACGGGTGACCGCGCCGACCTGGGTGTTGAGGAAGCCGTCGTCCCAGTAGATTTCCGACTGGGTGCCGAAGCGGTTGTCGGGCAGCTCCTTCAGCGAGACGAAGTAGGCGGCCTGCTGCGAGCCGGGCTGGCCGCCGAACTTGAAGCGTTCCCAGCTCTGCTTGATGAAGGTGCTGACCAGGCCGTCGCCGGCGAAGATCGACTGCGAGTTCAGATCGTCCGAGCGCCACTCATAGCCACCCGGTTCGGCGACGAACGCAGTGATCGCGCCGTCCTGGAACAGCAGCAGGCCGTAGCCTTCGGGCACGATGATCTTCGAGCCGTTGGTGATGATGTTGGACGAGCCGCTGGTGTTGGAGCCGCGTCCGGCATTGGTGCCCTGCGGCACCGCCGCGAACAGGGCCGCCGTGGACGGCAGGCCCGCCGGCACGGTGTAGAAGTCCTTCCACTGGTCGGCCAGAACACCGCCAACCGCACCCTTCACCGCCTGTACCAGACCCATGTCCAACTCCCTGTGATTCGAGGGCAGGCACCGTGCCTGCCGAGCTGGACTGAATATAGCAGCGGTGGGGGGCGGCAGTGGTGCCGGAACATGAATCCGGATCAGCGCCGGCCCGTGCCGGTTGGCCCGGCCCGTACAGCCTGCAGCACGGCCGCCATGTCCAGCGCCCCCGACCCGGACGCCAGTGCCTGTGCGAACAGCGCGTCGCTGGCGTCGATCAAGGGCGCATGCATGCCGACCTCATGGGCGGCAGCGGCTACCAGCCCACTGTTCTTGCGCACGTCGGTGATCGACGCCTGCACGCTGAAGTCGCCACGGACCATCTTGTCCAGCTTGATGCGTGATACTTCGCTGGCCATCGGCCCTGCGTTGAGCACCTGCGCGAAGCGGTCCAGCTCGATGCCGTGGGCTTCGGCGAAGTGCACCGCTTCGGCCAGGCCGGTGACCAGGGTGATCAGGTACAGGTTCACCGCCAGCTTCATGCGCAGCGCGGACGGCACTGCACCACAGCACACCGTTTGCCTGCCCATCGGTGCAACCAGTGGGGCGGCTGCCGCGAGGTCGGCATCCGCACCGGCCAGCAGGATCACCAGCTGCGCCGCTTCGGCCTGTACGCGTGAGCCGGACACCGGCGCCTCGACGTAGCGGCCGCCCGCGGCACGGATCTGCTCGGCCAGCGCCTGCGAGTACGCTGCCGAGCTGGTGCCCATGTTGATCAGCAGGCGGCCCTCGACCCGCTCGCCGAACGCCGCGCTATGGCGGTCGAGCACGCTGTCGATGGCATCGTCG
This sequence comes from Stenotrophomonas maltophilia group sp. Smal32, assembly GCF_030237085.1. Classification (NCBI taxonomy): domain Bacteria; kingdom Pseudomonadati; phylum Pseudomonadota; class Gammaproteobacteria; order Lysobacterales; family Lysobacteraceae; genus Stenotrophomonas; species Stenotrophomonas maltophilia group sp. Smal32. The sequence goes on along the minus strand of NZ_JASJSI010000109.1, from coordinate 10,478 downwards.
TTGGCCAGCATCAGGATGAGGTGGTCGCAGGCCGCGAATACTTCGTCCACTGCCTCGCAGACGTCGATGCCGGCGGCGCGCGCGGCAGCATGGTTGCGGTCTGAGCGCGACCAGCCGCGTACCTCGTAACCTGCGCGAGCCAGATGGGCCGCCATGGGCGTTCCCATCACTCCAAGTCCCAGGAATCCGATGCGCATGATGGACGTCCGCTGGCCGCAGGGCGCCCATCATGCCATGGGCAGTGGCCGCTAGAGCATGTACGGAATCTTGAACGCCAAGGTGAAGTCCGGCGCATCCGGGGTCAGCCCGATGCCCAGCAGGGTGACCAGCGTGGTATGCTGGTTCAGCGCGTAGGTCACGCCCAGATTCAGTGACGCCGCGTTGGCGTCGCTGCCGATCACCTTCGTCCACTTGCCGCCCTGGAAGCGGGTCGAGGCACGGGCGCTGATGCGGTCGCTGAAGGACAGGCTGAGGCTGGTGCGTTCATTGAACGCAAAGGCAACTCCGGCACCGAAGTACACCGAGCCGCCCAGCTTCACATCACCCGGGTTCACGGTATCCGGATTGCTGTCGATATCGTTGAACCCGCGCGGGATGGAGTGCACGTAGCCGATGTTGGCGAACAGGATCGCCGGATCAGCGGTCTTGACCATCGAGAGGCCCAGGTTGGCCTGCCATACGCCGTTGCCCGTGGGCTGTTCGCGCGGCACGGCGAAGCGGATGTAGTCGTCGTCATCACGCTCGATCACCTTCCAGTCCAGGCCGTAGGGCGCGCGACCGGTGGGCGCGGTCACGCCTGCCGTCAGTACCGTCTCGGGCCGCCAGCCACGTTCCCCGAACAGCCGGTAGTTGGCGCTCAGGCCGATATCGCCCAGGCCGTTGCCATTGGTCTCTTCCTGTGCAATGGCAGCAGCTGCGCCGCCCGCCCCACCTTTCTGGTAAACCGTGCGCCGTGCGAGGTAGGGCACGTCCAGGTTGAGGGTGAGGTTCGGGCTGACGCCCCAGCGCGCAGCCAGGTTGTAGGTGAGGGAATCGGACTCCACGTTCTCGATGGCGATATTGCCGAGGAAGATCGCGTCCAGTGCGAGGAAGCCGTTGAGGGTGAGCTGCTTGCGGTCGTAGCGGGCGTAGCTGAGGCTGTTTTCGACGGTGAAGCGGCGGGAAAACAGGGCCGATTGCTGCTGCTTCACATCATCCACGCTGCGTCGCGACTCCTGCTTCGCCTGCTGCGCCTCGGCCGCCGTGCTGGCGTAGCCTTCGCTGCGTGGTGGAACGGCTGCACCTGCACCGGCCTGTAGTGCCGTGCCGCGCTCTACTGCCGTTGCCGGAGCAGTTGCGACTGCCGGATCCATTGGTCCAACCCGGCCACTCAATCGCGCCTGCATGGCCTGCACCTGCATGTCCAGTTCGCGCAATCGTCGAACCTCCTGGGCGTAGTTGCTTTTGAGCTGCTCCAGCTGGTTGGCCAAGGCCTGTACATCCGCATTGTCGTCGGCCGCCGCCGGAGGTGCGGCGAGGGCGGTGCCCGCCAGCGCCGCCAGCGCCACCGGGGTGATCCTCAGTAGGGTGTGCATGTTCGTGTCCTGCGTTGTGGAACGCGTCCCCCAATGCCGCGCCGTGTTACTGGCCCGGCCCCATGCCGCGGTTCAGCGCGATTGCCTGGGCCACGTTCTGGCTCAACGGCAGGTTGCCGCCCGCGGTGTTCCTCACCAGTTCCAGCCGCAGCTGGTTGCTGGCTGCCTGGCCGTCACCGGCCAGGGCGATGCCCTGGCCGACGCTGCCATTGCGTATCCATTGCTGCACCAGCCCCTGGCCGTCCACCTGCAGCATCAGGCGTGCCTGGTTGCCGTCCAGCACGGCACTGGAACGGATGCCGGCCTGCTGTGCGCTGGCCGCATGAGCGCCGTCGGATGTCGCCACGGGCACGGCACCGTCACGCACCACCAGCGTGGTGGCGTTGCGTGCGACGTTGCCATCGCCGGCCACCTGCACGCTCTGCACCAGCCCACTGGCGTTGGCCAGGCCGCTGCTGTCGATGCTGCGGCCGTGCGTGTCCGGTAACGGGGCGTCGGCGGCGGTCACATGCACGCTGGGCTGGAAGCTCAGCTTCGGGGGGCCGCCGCCGCGGAAGTCCATGCCCAGCGTCAGCGCGCCCTGCAGCGCGGCGCCGTTGCCGGCCTGCCATTGCGAGACCATGGTTACCCCGAACCAGGCCACGGTGTTTCCACCCACGGTGTAGCGGCCACGCATCAGGTTCAGTTCGGGATCCGGAATCTCTTTCAGGCCGCGTCCTGGCGCGCCCTCGGCTGCAAGCAGGGGCAGGGCAGGGCTTGCCAGCAGCAGGACCATCAACAAGGGGCGGCGGAACATGGCGAGGCCTCCTTCAGAACAGGTCGGCATGGCTGAAGCCGAAGTCGACCAGCTCGGCATCGGTGATCGGCCCCTGTCGCGCGAAGAGCGCGCGGGCACTGGGCCGTTCGTTGGGTTGCAGCAATACCGTGTTGCGATCGAAATCACTGCCGATCACCACGAACACGGCACGTGAGGGCCAGGCGGCCAGAAACTCCGGCAGGGCCAGGCTGCGGTTGCCGAGGATCGGGTCTGCCACTTCCACGATGCCCTCACGGACCTGCTTGAGCACCACGAAATGGCGGAAGCCGCGCACGTCCATCAGTACCAGGCCGGGAACGCGCAGTGTGCGCAGGCGTTGTTCGTCGATGCGGTAGCCGCGCCCACGCATGCCCAGTGACTCCACGTAGCGCTTGATGTCGAGCAGCGAAAAGCCGCGTTCGGCGACCAGCGCCGGATCGGATACCCCCATCATCCCTTCGATGACCGTCGCCTCGTCGGTGTCCAGGTGGTAGGCGTGGCGCAGGATGGTCGCCAGCGCCGCAGCCCCGCAGCTGTAGTCGGTGTGCTGGCGTACCACGTTGCGGTAGCGCCGCTCCTGCATGCTCTCCACCGTCTGCTGCAGCAGCGCGCCATTGGGCAGCACGCCACTGAAGCGCACGTCGCCCGCCCACGCAGATGCAGTGGCCAGCAGCAACAGGCACGAGAGCAGGCGCATCGAAAGACGGCAACGGATCATCACGGTCTCCGGCGGCAGGGGGGAGCCCCTGTCCCAAGGGGGAGGAGGAACAGGGGCTCCCGGGAACCCGGCCATTGGCGGACGGCCGGGGTGTTGCGCTTACTCGCCGCTGCCGCCACCACCGCCGGTGCTGGGCTGGGCGACTGCCAAGGCAAGGCTGTTGGCCTGCAGGTTGCCGGTGCCGGACGCCACGTTCACGCCGATGTTGCCGGAGGCGCCGGAGAAGGCGCTGCCCGACAATGCCGAAGTGTTGGTGGCGTTGACGTTCACCCAGCGCGTGGTGCTGACCGTGCCGCTGAGGCTGGCATACAGGTCGGCCACGCCCAGTTCGACGAACTGGCTGGTGCCACTCTCACGCGTATCGAAGCCCAGGCCGCCCACCCCCGGCCGGTTGGGGTTCATCGTGGCGTTCTGGATCTGGTTGTCCAGGTCGATGTGGCCGGTGCTGTTGCCACTCGGGTGCGGCAGTTCGCCATTCCAGGTGTCCAGATAGTAGTTCGCCATCTGGTAGGCGTTGCCGGTGCCGCGGTAGGTGCCCGCGCCATAGGCCAGGGTCAGGCCGCTGACACCGCCACGCATGCCGACCTGCACGGTATCCGTGTAGGACTGCACGAAGCCGGCGTTGCTGACCGTGTTGCCGGTGGAGACCTGGTTCGAACTGATGCTCGACTGCGCCACCGCCGTGGTTGCTACCGAGGCCGCGAGCGCGTTCTTCTGCTCGTTGTTGTTGCCCGAAGCGATGTTCACGCCGATATTGCCGGACGCGCCGCCGAAGGCATTGCCGCCCAGGCCTGCGGCGTTGGTGACGCCGGAGTTCATGGTGGCGTTGCCGAAGCCAGCCTGGTTGACGAACACCTCGGCGTCGGCCATGCCGAAGCTGAAGGATGCATCGGCAGCGGACAGCGACGCGGCGTTGTCCTGCGCGTTGTTGTCGCCCGATACCACGTTGAAGCCGAGATTGCCCGATGCACCGGCACCGACGCTGTCACCGATGGAGGCGCTGTTGGTGACCAGGCTGTTGCTGGTGGCGTTGTTGCTGATCGACTGGCGATTGTCGATCACGGCGATGGCGGCCGAGTCGAGGTCGATGTCACCGGTGATGTTCGGGTCGCCGGAGAAGTTGATGTCGGTACTCAACCGCAGGTCCTTCTCCAGGTTCACGTCGACGCCGTGGTTGTTCTTTTCCTTGCGTTCGTCGGCCTGGATGTTGCTGTGCTTCTGCACATTGACGTTGACGGTGCGGTTGCGCACATCGTTGTCGGTGTGGTTGTGCGTGTCGTTGCGGGTTTCGCTGACGGTATGGTTGTGGTTGATGTTCGCGTTGGCGTTCTGGTTGTCCCAGCCATTGGCCGCGGCGGCGGTCGAGGCAGTGGCAATCGCCATGGCGAGCATGGTCTGTTTGACGGTCGCTTTCATGGTGCCCTCTCTCTCATCAGGTGGTGCATCGGTTGGGTGGTTGTCACGGGCGGTCCTGCACGACCAGGCCCAGTACGTTGGCCGTGTCGTTGCCGCTGCCCGCTATCTGATTGAGTTGCAGGACCCCGTCGAATCCCCGCAGCGCGGTGCTGGCCACACCAACGCTACGGGTGCCCGTCGCAACGCCGCGACCGGCGTCGTCCCGCCCCCCTGCCAACGCGGAACCTTCGGCGGCCAAGGCCAAGTCGTCGGTTTCGCGTATGCCCTGTCGGGCCAGCGTCGCGCTGACGACGTTGAGCGTCGTGTTGGCGATGCCACTGGCCTGGTTGATGGATGCGATGCCGCTGGCACCCGCAAGTGCATCGCCGTCGATACCGGCGCGTGCGTGCAATGGCGCCGACAGCACCCGGTTGCCAGGCAGCAGTTGCTGGGCGCTGATCGCCACATCGGCGCGCTCGCCGGTGGCGATGCCGCGCAGGTTGGCCTGCTGGTTGAGGTCACCGGCGGCCTGGTTCACCGCGATCGCGCCATTGGCATCGGCCAATGCGCGGCCGTCGATACGGGCTACATCCAGATAGGCAAGCATGCCGCTGTACTCGTCGCAGTGCGCAAGCGACGGCGCCATCGCCAGCATCAGCAGCGGCAGGCAAGGGCGTTTCACTTGCCACCTGCCGGGGCCGGACCCTGCAGCGGGAACTGGGCGAGGGCGCCGCGCACCGTATCGCCAATGCCGCGTGTGCTGTTGCCCACCGCGCCCAGCGGACCGCTCATGGCGCCGCCGAGGCTGCTGCCGGCCATGCCGTCGCTGCTGCGGCCGAGCGTGCCACCAAGGGCCTGCTGCGTGACGCGCTCGACCGTCGTCCCCCCCGGCGCCGAAGCCGGAGCGGCGTGCCCTGCACCCATGCCTGCATAGTCCTCGTCGCTCAGCTCGTCCATTGCGCCGCTACCGGCGCGGGTGCCAAGCGCGGCGGCGATCTCGCGCTGAGGCTTTGGATCGGCAATCAGCGCCATGCCCGGTGGCGCCATCCGGTAGGCGGGGCGCGCCGACACATCGCGCAACAGGACGATTTCGCCCGGTTGTGCCTTCACTGCTTGGCGCGCGCCGGAACCGGCTGCGTTCATGGCGACCGACAACAGGGCCAGCGCCAGGGGTGCCGCCAGGTCACGAATGAGGGTGGTGCCGTCCATGCCGATCTTCCGCGGTGGGTGCGGCGGAACTACGCATCAACCGTGCCAAGTGCCGGAGGCCCGTGCCGCAACCGGCGGCCGGGGTGCGGCGCGGCCGGGTGGCGCCAGGGCGTTACAACGGCGTCGGGAAATTGTGGGGATTGCGCAGCCCGCAGCTGCCACAGGGCAAGGCGGATGCCCGACTGTCGCATTGTTGTTACAGGTGACATCGCCGACTGCAACGGTGCCGCTTCAGCCGGTGATTTCTTGACGCGCTGCTCATTGCGCTGCCGTTTAGCGCAGCGCTAGCATCCGCCCATCAAAGGCCGCCCCGGTGGCCGAAGAAGTCCCGGCGGGGGGCGGCACGCCGGTGATTGCCTGACAGTCCGCCGACGGTGTCCGGATGCTGGGGGAAGCATGGCGGCGGTCCCGGAGGCTTCAACATCGCGCTGCGTACTCTGGTTCGGCGAACCGCTGGCAGGCGAGCGCAGCGCGCTGGCGGCCGCAGGCTGGTATGTACGCAGCATCCATCCCGATCCCGGCATGGCCATTGGCCTGCGTGGACGCGATCGACTGCTCGCCGTCGTCGATCTACGCCATATGGACGGGCCGGCGCTGCAGCTGCTGATGCCGTGGATCGAACAGCACCAGCATCTGCCCTGGCTGGCAGTGCTGCCGCCCGGCGCAGGGGCCACGCCAACGGCATGGCTGCCGCTGCTGCGGTTCTGCCTGGCGCGCTTCACGCTCCCGTTCGGCCTGCAGGACCTGGTCAGTGCGATGCGCCAGCAGTTCGATGCGGATGAACCCTCTGCTGATGGCGCGTGCAACGGGCAGGGGCCGCGCGCATTGATCGGCGAGAGCCCCGCACTGCATGCCGTGCGCACTGTGCTGCACAAGTTCGCTCCGGTGGAACTGCCGGTGCTGGTCACCGGTGAAACCGGCACCGGCAAGGAGTTGGCCGCGCACGCGCTGCATGCGTTGTCCGGGCGCGCGGGCAGGCCATTCATCGCCGTCAATTGCGGTGCGATCCCGGCCAACCTCGTGCAGTCGGAGTTGTTCGGGCATGAGCGCGGCTCGTTCACCGGTGCCGACAAGCGCCAGATCGGCGTGTTTGAAACGGCCCAGGGCGGCACCGTATTCCTCGATGAGGTGGGCGACCTGCCGGCGGAGGCCCAGACCAGCCTGCTGCGGGTGCTTCAGGAAGGCACCTTCGAGCGGGTCGGCAGCAGCCAGCCGTTGCGCGCCGACGTGCGGGTGCTTGCCGCAACCCACGTCGAGCTGGAGCACGCCGTGGCCCATGGCCGTTTCCGCAGTGATCTCTACTACCGCCTCAACGTGCTGCGGCTGCTGATGCCGCCGCTGCGCGAACGTGGTGCCGATGTGCAGCTGCTGGGCGAGCACTTCCTGCGCTGCTTCCGGTTGCGTCACACGGTTCGCGCACGCGGCTTTTCGGCGGCGGCGATCCAGGCGATGCGCCGCTTCGACTGGCCGGGCAATGTCCGCGAACTGCTCAACCGGGTGCAGCGCGCTGCGATCATGGCCGAAGGGGAACTGATCAGCGAGCGGGACCTGGAACTGGGCGCACCGGTGCCGGCCCCACCCGGCGCGATGCTGCACGATGCGCGTGGACAGGCCGAACGTGATGTGCTGCTTCAGACCCTGCGCCAGACCGGCTACAACGTCTCCGAATGTGCGCGCCGGATGCAGATTTCGCGGGTGACGGTGTACCGGCTGTGCCGCAAGCACCGGCTGGAGCTGCCCGCGCAGCGCTGATCAGCCGGTCGCCAGGTGCTTGAACAGGCGCAACGGCTTGCCCGCGACGCGCTCGATCACGCCCTTGGCTTCAAGATCCAGCTGCACGGCCTTCAGCCACCAGCCGGCTGTGGCGCCTGCCGGGAACAGCGCGGCGGGTAGATGTGGCAGCAGTGCCTGCTTTGCCTGCGCAACGGTCAGGCCGGGCGGTTGTGCCGGCAGGGCCCTCAGCAAGGCATGGCGCATGGCCAGATACTTGGCACGATCCACGTGCTGGATGTGCCCGGGCGTGGTGATGCTCTCGATCTCGATCCGCTCGTGCTCAGACATGGGTATCTCCCGCGACTTCGATGCGTGGGCTGCGGAGGCCCATGGCGATCCACGCTTTCATCAACCGGGCATAGAATTGCAACGACCGGGTCTCCAGGTTCGGCACATCGTCGGGAAGGACAGACGCATCCGGAAGATCACTGACCATGGTCCGCATCTCCACGGCGGGTCTTGCCGATGCCGGCCACAACGATGCTGACGCGATCCTTGCGATGCATTACGAAGAGCGTCTGGCCGTGCGGGCCCAGCACGGCCGGTGCTTGGGGCATCGACTGCAGCATGGCGCCGGCCTTGCGACAGCTGTCGCAGCAGCATTCTACGGTGGCAATGGGCTGGCCCGTGGCGGTCAGGCGCACCTGGCCGCAGGCGCAGGCAAGGGACTGGTGTGAGGCCATCTTCGTTTTCTCCTGGGGTGGTCATCCTCTCGACGAACCGGGGCGCCGGAAATCGACGGCATCCGCCTTCAGGGGCGCGTCATCCGATAGCGGATGCGGTACAGGTCCAACCCTGCACCGTCCGCGCGCCGCGCCGAATAGGTCAAGGTGCCGGGTTGCGAGCCATCCAGCATCGCGCCGTAGCTGTCGCCGGAGACCTCGTTCAAGGGGGAGGGCAATGCATGGCCCGTGTCATAACGGCCTCCACGCTCGTAGGCAATGAACTGGCGCACCGGTGCCCTTCCGAAGTCCAGGGCGCGGGCAAACACGAGCGTCCGGCCGTCGCCCAGGAAGGTGGCATCGAACTCCTGCGCTACGGTATTGAGGTCTCCCGCCAGCGGCCGGGCACGCTCCGCGACGCCACGGACCATCGTTGCGATGTAGAGGTCATGGCCACCCGCACCGCCTGCGCGATCGCTGGAGAACAGTAACGTGCCTGCATCCGGCGAAAGCATCGGCGCGAACTCATCGGCTGCGCTGTTCACTGCGGGGCCAAGATTGATCGGCTCCCCGAATCGACCGTCGCTCCCCATGCTGACCCGATACAGATCGCCGCCGCCCTGGCCGCCTGCGCGATCCGAACAGAAGTACACCACGCGGCCATCGGCGGAAAAGGCGGGATCGAAGTCGCGCCCCGGCGTGTTGAACGGCACCGGCGTCGCCAGCCGCCAGCGCTGCCCATCGTGGCGGGAGACCCAGATGTCATACCCGCCCGGACCGCCGGGCCGGTTGCGGCTGAACCACAGCGCGGTCTTTCCGTCGGGGCTCAAGGTCAGTCGAATCTCGTCGTACTGCGTGGATGCAACGCCCGGGGCAAAGCGCTCGGCCGGGCCGACGATCTGCAGTCCCCTTGATGGAGACGCGGGGGGCGACGCAGCAACCAGCAGCACCACGGCCAACAGCGTCTTCATGCCTGTCGCTCGAAATCGCTGACCCAGTTGGTTTCCCAGCTGCGCCCACCATCGGCCGAGGCCGCCTGTTCCCAGCGCGCCGAACGCGGGGTAATGCGTGACCAGATCACCCGTGTCTGGATTGATCGACCGTCGTGCTGGTCTTCGCCGAAGAAGTGGCCGACACCGGCCTCGAAGCCACCGCGCAGCGGCGCGCCGATCCGGGTCGGCTCCCGGCCATCCAGCCACCAGCTCAGCCAGTGCTGCTCCGCCGCATTCCAGGCACGGATGCCCATGCCGCGCAGCGGTGCTCCAGGCACGTCCATCAGGTTGTCACCCACGTTGCCGAATCCTCCCAGTACCGGCCAGTTGTGCAGGGTGCCGTTGAACGCGTCCCACGCATCGCTGCCTGCCAGCCGAGCGCGCAGGCGACGATGGCGCACGTTCCAATGGCCCACCAGGAAATCAAAGTCGCCTGGTGCATCCGGCAGCTTCGGAAGCGGAGAGGGGGCCGCAGCAGTGCGGCGAAACCAGTTGCGCCAGTTCACTTCCCAGTGCGCACCGGCATCATCGGAGAACGCCTGTTCCCACCACGGCTCCTCGCCGTGGATGTCATGCCAGCGGAACCAAACATCGATGGGGCGCCCGTCGATCCGGTCGGTGCCATGGAAGCTGCCGGCGTTGCCTTCGAAAACACCGCGCACGGGGGCTTCGATACGGGCAGGGTCGCGGCCATCGATCCACCAGATCGACCACAGGGAAGACACCGGATCAAATGCACGCACGCCCAGGCCCCTGTAGGGGCCCGAAGGCAGCGCCATGACGTTGTCATCGATGGTGCCGAGTCCGCCCAGGGTGAGCCATACCGCGCTGGAGCCGGTGAAAGACTCCCAGCGGGTATCGCCCACCAAGCGCTCCTTCAGGCGTTGGTGCCGGACCTGCCAGTTGCCCTGCAACCATTTCCAGTCTTCGCTGTGGCCGGGCAGGGCCCACCCGGAGGGCAGCGCCGTGGACGCTGCCGCGGCGGCCAGGGTTGCCAGGAACTGCCGTCGATCCATGTGCGTGATCCCCTGTCGAAGGTGCCTCCATCGTTGCGCGTACCAAGGGGATTGACCACGCAGAAATCGGGGCTCAGGCTAAGTCACACTTATGGTCACCCAACGCCAACTGCCATCGCTTGCCGCCATCCGTGCCTTCGAGGCGGCGGCGCGACTGGGCAGCTTCGCGCGCGCCGCCGAAGAGCTTGACACCAGTGCGGCGTCGGTGAGCTACCACGTGCGGCGGCTGGAGGCCCAGACCGGGATCTGCCTGTTCCTGCGCCACGCACAGCACGTGGAACTGACGGTGGCGGGTGCCAGCGTCGCCCAGGAGGCCACCCGGGCATTCGATGCACTGCGCGCC
>NZ_JASJSI010000108.1:0-14363 GCF_030237085.1 Stenotrophomonas maltophilia group sp. Smal32 | reverse complement strand
GAGGGTGGGCCATGCAGGGGCGTTGGCGCCATGGATGGCGCCATCGAGCTTACAGGGACGTACTTGCAGCGTCCCCTGCATGGCTCACCCGCCCCGCCAAGCACGGCATTTTGAATTCAGCGCCCAACCACGAGGGGCTCAGCCGTTGGCCGCCGCAAACTCCGGCCGCGTCAGGTTGTCCGCCTCGCCCTCGGTGCACAGCACTTCGTCTTCGATGCGGATGCCGCCATACGGGCGGAAGAAGTCCACGCGGTCCCAGTTGATCGCATCGCCATGGCCGGCATCCTTCACTTCGTTCAACAGCATGTCGATGAAGTACAGGCCCGGTTCGATGGTCACCACCATGCCCGGCTCCAGCACGCGGGTCAGGCGCAGGTAGGGATGACCGGCCGGGCGCTCGATGCGGCCACCTTCGTCGCTGGCGGCGAAGCCGGCCACGTCATGCACCTGCAGGCCGATCAGGTGACCGATGCCGTGCGGGAAGAACGCGGCGCTGACGCCGGTTTCCAGCGCAGTCTGCGGCGAGACCTTGATCACGCCGAAGTCCTTCAGCACGCCCATCAGCGAAAGATGTGCATCCACATGCAGCTGCTTGTAGTCGAAGCCCGGGCGAACTGCTGCGCACATCTGCTGCTGGGCGGCGTCGACGGCGGCGATCATCGCGGCGAATTCGTCGTGGCCGTGCGCGGCGTACGTGCGGGTGATGTCACTGGCATAGCCGTGCGCGCTGGCGCCGGCGTCGATCAGGAAGCTGCGCAGCGGCTGCGGTGCCTTGCGGCCCAGCTCGGTGTAGTGCAGCACCGCAGCGTGCTCGTTCAGGGCCACGATGTTGCCGTAGGGCAGTTCGTTGGCATCCTGGCCGACGGCCTGGCAATAAGCCATGTGGATGCTGAATTCGTCGGCGCCATTGCGGAACGCGGCTTCGGCGGCACGGTGGCCGCGCACGCCCAGCACCTGCGCCTGGCGCATCAACGCGATCTCATACGGCGTCTTGCTGCCACGATGCCATTCGAGGTAGTTCACCACCGGCGCCGGGTTGTTCGGCACGAAAGCACCCAGCGCGCTCTGCGGCTCGGCCAGGATCGCGCAGCGCGCCGCATCGGCCGGCAGCAGGGCCAGCGCCTCTTCGGGCTTGCGGATGATGTGGATATCGAAGTGCTCCACCCACCAGCCGCTGGGCGCGTCCGGCACCACGTGCCAGTAGTCGAAGGGCTGGTGGAAGATCACCGCCGGGCGCTTGCCCGGGGTGAACACGATCCAGCTGTTGGGCACGCGGGTGAGCGGCAGCCACGCCTTGAACTGGGGATTTACCGCGTACGGATAGTCGCGGTCGTCGAACACCTGGTAGTGCAGGGTGCCGCTGGGCACCACCAGGTGGTCGAAGCCGCCGCGGGCCAGCGCCTGTTCGGCGCGTCGGCACAGCACGGCCAGATGGTCGGAATACAGGGCGCCGGGGTCTTGCTGGATCATTGCGGTGGCTCGACACGGAAAACGGCCCTAGATTCTGCCGCATACCGCAGAAAACCGCTGTGCCGGAACCGGCACTCAGGCCGTCGAAACCGGTCCCTCGTCGCTGTCCTCGCCTACCCACTGCCGCAGCAGCTGCCGATGTTCGCGCGACAGGGTAAGGAAGCGGAAGCCGGTCCAGCTCTGCCCAGGGGCGTGCGCAGGCTCGCTCCACAGCAGGTGCACGCCCACGTCGATGGCCTCCTGGCGGCCATCGCCCATCGGCAACGGGAAACGCAGCTGGTACAGCGCGTCCTCGCGCAATGGCGTACTGGCCAGCATCAGCATGCCGGTTTCGGACACGTTGCCAAGGCGACCCACCACGCAGTCGCGCATCTGGTCGGTGACCGGTACCAGGTCCGAGACCTGGCGGCGTGGCGCGCGACGGGTGTCCTGGGGCGGTTGGGTGTTCATGCGGATGTCTCCCCGGCGTGGCCGTCGGCCAGTGCACGCAGTGCGTCGAGGCTGGCCTGCCACGCGCGATCAACCAGCCGCCCCTTGTCTTCGGTGACCAGCTGCGCGCGGCCCGCGCTGATCTGCCGGGCCAACGTATCCAGGTCGGTATCGGCGATCTTCTGTCCGCGCGGATTGACGAACAGGGCATGGCCGGTCAGCAGGCTGTACCAGGACAGGCGCTGGCGGCGCAGCGTGCCATCGCCATTGTCGATGTCGAACCAGCTGCCGAACGGCAGCGCGGACAGCTGCTGGTAAGCGGCTTCCTCGGCGGCGTTGCGCGGGCTGGATGGTGCCGTGGTGGTGGGCCCGGCCTGTTCTCCCAGCCGCGCGCGCGCCTTCAGGCGCGCACTGAGCTCGGTACGCGAGGTGCTGTCATCCTCGCCGCCGGGCGTGGCCAGCCTGCGCGCGACCGCAGCGGCTTCCTCGGCGTGGTAGCCCACCTGCACCAGCGCGGCTTCCACATCGGCGGCCAGCGCGGCATCGGTGCCACCGGGGGCATCCACGGCCTGCGCGGTCACCGCTGCAATGCGCTGGGTCTGTTGCAGGCGCTCCTGCCATTGCGGTGAATCATCGCCGTGGCGCAGGCGGGTCAGGGTGAGGGCATCGGCCCAGGCCTGGCGCAGCAGCGTCTGCACGAAGCGCGGCGGTGCCTGCGCATCACAGCACTGGTCGATCTGTGCATTGGCCTGGCGCCGGGCCAGTTCCAGGCGTTCCTTGCCGCGCGCGGCTTCGACGTGGCGGCGCTCGGCCAGCTCGGCGCGGTGAACCGCCGCACGCTGGTGCTGCTGCACGTCCTCGTTGGCGGTGGCGAAGGCTTCCGGGGTACGGACGTCCTGGCCCAGCAGGCCCTGCACGCTCTGCGCCATGCGCTGCAGCAGCTGTGGATCGACATCATCATCGCCCAGCCAGCTGGCGCCGGCTTCGGCGACCTGGTTGAGCAGTTCGCGGGCGGGATGCTCGTCACGCACGAAGAAGCCGGGGTCAGCCATGGCGGCGCGCGCCAGTGGCACCTGCAGGCGTGCCAGCAGGGCCGCCGGCACCGGGTCTGGGCGTTGCTGCTGCTGCACCTGCTGCATCAGCAGGCGCAGCAGGTCGAGGTTGTCACGGTCATGGCTGCCGAGCTGCGCCTGTGCGCCATGTTCGCTGCGGAGCTGGGCGACAACGGCCGCCTGCAGATCGGCAACGCCGGTGGCGGCACTGGACTGGGCCTGCAATCGCGCGAGTACGGCATCTACGGCGGCGCTGGGCACGGCGACGCTCTGCGCGGGCGCTGCGCTGGCCTGCCGGGCCTGCTGCAGCAGTTCGTGCAAGGCGCTGCCGGCGGAGGTGGTCAGCCCGGGGATGGCCGAGCCGGCGCTACCACTGTCGCTGACCGCATCCTGCAGCAGGTTCGACCACGAGCCGGAGGGAGCCGGCCCGTTCCAGCCGGTCAGCGGCGCTGCGGTACGTTTGGCGGGCTGCGTCGCGCGGCCACCACCCACCGACTGGGTGATGATGCGCCGCGTGCTCGCCGAACGTGCCAGGTAAGGGGTGTAGACCAGCCCGGGCAGGACGCCCTGCTGGGACAGCAGGGCATTGGCACGATCAAGTACATCGCCCAGGCGCTCCAGTACCTGGCGTTCGAAGCTGCGGTACAACGCCAGCTGCACTTCGGTGCTGAGGCCGTCCTGTTCGGCCAGCCTGCGCACCATTGCACACAAGGCCTGCGGTGCAAGGGGCAGGGCGTCGGTCTCGAATGCCGGCGCAGCGGCGAGTACGCCCAACCGCTGGCCCAGCAGGTTCAGCGAGTTGGTTGAACGCAGGGTTTCACGCCGCACCATCTCGGTCAGCAGCAGATCACGGTCGACATCGTGTTCGGCGACCAGGGACAGGCCCAGCATGCCGGGCAGCGGTGGTGGCGTGGAAAGCGCCGGCGCCGCCGCCGCAGGGTCACGCAGGCGTGCCAGGGATTCGGCGACTGCGTCGAGCATGCGATCGGGGAAATGGCCGGCGAAGGCGTGCAGCTGGCCGCGCTGGGCCATCAGGTCCGCCTGCTGCATGGGATTGCGCGCGCGATCCGCGTCGTGCAGCAGCGCTTGTTCCAGCGCTTCAACGGTCAGGATCAGAGGCGCGGCCAGGGTCTGCCGGCAGAGGCCGATCAACGCGCCCAGCAGTTCGCGCACCCGCGGCGGCAGGTCGGCTGCAGCCAGGCGGGCTTTGTCGGCAGGGGTTGGGGAAAAGACAGCTGACATCTGCGAGCGGTACCCGGATTCCCGCGGATCGATCTGGTGAATCTACCGTGTCGGCCGATGTCGGCGCTACTTTAGCGCTGAACGTGAACCGCATCCGCCGGACCATGCCCGGCGGCAGGATCAATCCTCCAGGAACAGGCTCACCACATCGTTGGTGAAGCGGCGACCCAGTTCGGTCGGCTGCACATGGCCATCCGCCAGCTGCAGCCAGCCACGCTGGACGGCCTCGGCCAGTGGTGCGTCCAGCACGCTGCACGGCAGACCGGTGCGCGACTCGAAATCGCGCAGGCTGAAACCTTCGTGCAGGCGCAGCAGGTTCAGCATGTACTCGAACGGTAGGCGCTCCGGCGCGATCACATCGTCGCCACCGAGCGAGGCCGGGGTACCCGCGCTGTCCAGGTAGGCCTGCGGGTGCTTCAGCTTCCAGCGGCGCAGCACGTGTTCTTCGGCGCCTGAACTGATCTTGCCGTGCGCACCGGCACCGATGCCCAGGTAATCGCCGAAGCGCCAGTAGTTCAGGTTGTGCGCGCTCTGCCGGCCGGGTCGCGCATAGGCGCTGACTTCGTACTGGCCGAAACCGGCCTGCGCGAGCAGTGCCTGGCAGTGCTCCTGCATGTCCCAGGCGTTGTCTTCATCGGGAATGCCCTGCGGCGGCCGTGCGAAGAACACCGTGTTCGGCTCGAGGGTGAGCTGGTAATGCGAGATGTGCGCCGGCTGCAGCGCGAAGGCGCGCTCCAGGTCGGCCTCTGCACCGGCCAGGGTCTGTTCCGGCAGCGCGTACATCAGGTCGATGTTGAAGTTGTCGTAGCCCGCGTCCTGCGCCATCTTCACCGCGCGCTCGGCTTCGCCACTGTCGTGGATGCGGCCCAGGCGCTTGAGCATCGCGTCGTCGAAACTCTGGATGCCGAAGCTGAGGCGGTTCACGCCGGCCGCGCGATAGCGGTCGAAACGGCCGTGCTCGGCGGTGCCCGGGTTGGTCTCCAGGGTGATCTCGGCATTGGGCGCGAAACGCAGGCGCGCGCTGGCCTGCTGCAGGAAGCGGTCGATCGCTTCCGGCGGGAACAGGCTGGGTGTACCGCCGCCAAAGAATACGCTGTGCACCACCCGGCCCCAGACCAGCGGCAGGTCCTGGTCCAGGTCGCGCAGCAGTGCATCGATGTAGGCATCGAACGGCAGCTCGCCCTTGGCCTGGTGCGAATTGAAATCGCAGTACGGGCATTTGCGCACGCACCATGGCAGGTGCACGTACAGCGACAGCGGTGGCGGCACCAGCCGCGGCGGGCTGTCGTGGTCAGCGGAGCAGGCTTCGCCGGGCAGGTGGTTGCAGTGGTCGTGGGCGTGCGGCATGGGCTTCTTCGGTAGTGCCGGCCGCTGGCCGGCTTCCCTGGTTCGATCAGGTGGGGCGTCAGTACAGGGTCGCCAGCCGCTGCTTGAGCTGCTGCAGGGCGAGGGCGCGGTGGCTGATGGCGTTCTTCAGCGCCGGCTCCATTTCCGCGGCGGTCAGGCCGTGGGTGGTGTCCATGAACACCGGGTTGTAGCCGAAACCATTCGTGCCGCGCAGCTCGCGGATGATCTGGCCCTCCCAGCGGCCTTCGCAGATCAGCGGCTGCGGGTCGGTGGCGTGGCGCAGCAGCACGATCACCGCATAGAAGCGGGCGCTGCGCTGGCCATCGGGAATATCGGCCATCGCTTCCAGCAGCTTGGCATTGTTGGCCGCCGCGTTGGTCGGGTGGCCGGCATAGCGCGCGCTGTACAGGCCCGGCGCACCGCCGAGGGCATCGACGATCAGGCCCGAATCATCGGCCAGCGCCGGCAGGCCGGTTGCTTCGCAGGCCGCGCGCGCCTTCAGCAGCGCGTTCTCGACGAAGGTCAGGCCGGTTTCTTCCACGTCACCCAGGCCGAGTTCGGCGGCCGAGGTGATCTGCAGCGGCAGGTCGGCAAGGATCTCCTGCATCTCCACCAGCTTGCCGGCGTTGTGGCTGGCCAGTACCAGTTTCTTCATTGACGGGGCTCCAGCAGGTCCCAGGTGTTGCCATACAGATCGCGGAACACCGCAACCGTTGCATAGGGTTCTTCGCGCGGCGCTTCCAGGAACTCGACGCCGGCGGCCAGCATCGCCGCGTGGTCGCGGTGGAAGTCGTCGGTGTTGAGGAAGAAGGCTACCCGGCCACCGGTCTGGTTGCCGATGCGGCTGCGCTGTTCCTCGTCGCTGGCACGCGCCAGCAGCAGGGCGGCGGCGCTGCCGTCGGTCGGGCCGACCACCACCCAACGCTTGTGGCCCTGGTCGATGTCTTCCAGCAGCGTGAAGCCGAGCTTGCCGGTGTACCAGGCGATGGCTTCGTCGTAATCGGCCACCACCAGGGTGGTCAGGGCAAGGCGCCGGTTCATGCCGACAGCGCCGCCTGCTGTGCGGCCAGCAGTTCGGCCACGCCCTTTTCGGCCAGGCCCAGCAGCGCGTCCAGTTCGTCGCGGCGGAAGGCATGGCCTTCGGCGGTGCCCTGCAGCTCGATGAAGCCGCCACCGTCGTTCATCACCACGTTCATGTCGGTGTCGCAGTCGCTGTCTTCGGCGTAGTCCAGGTCCAGCACCGGGGTGCCGCGGTACACGCCCACCGACACGGCGGCCACCGCGCCCAGGATCGGGTTGCGCTTGATGTCGCCGCGCTTCATCAGCACGTTCACCGCATCGACCAGGGCCACGTAGGCGCCGGTGATGGCGGCGGTGCGGGTGCCACCGTCGGCCTGCAGCACGTCGCAGTCCAGGGTGATGGTGCGTTCGCCCAGCGCGTTGCGGTCCACGCAGGCGCGCAGGCTGCGGCCGATCAGGCGCTGGATCTCCAGCGTGCGGCCCCCCTGCTTGCCACGGGCCGCTTCACGGTCGCTGCGGGTGTGGGTGGCGCGCGGCAGCATGCCGTACTCGGCGGTGACCCAACCCTCGCCCTTGCCGCGCAGGAAGCCCGGCACGCGGTTCTCGACGCTGGCGGTGCACAGCACACGGGTTTCACCGAAGCACACCAGCACCGAACCTTCGGCGTGGCGGGTGAAGCCGCGTTGGATGACGACCGGGCGGAGCTGGTCGGGCTGGCGGCCGCTGGGGCGGGAATCGGACATGGTGCGGGTTCCGTAGTGGCGAGGGAGTACGCCGCCACGCCCGCGGCCTTCACGGGGCGGGCGAGGGGGCTCTGGTGAGGGCGCTAGGGTACCATTCCCCCTTTGCACGCACCGGACACAATCCATGATTCGAAGCATGACCGCCTACGCCGGCGGCGAGCGGGTCACCCCGTGGGGCACGCTGGGCTGCGAGCTGCGCTCGGTCAACCACCGCTTCCTGGAGGTCGGCACCCGCCTGCCCGAGGAACTGCGGGCGCTGGAACCGCAGCTGCGCGAGCGCATTGCCGCGCGCCTGAGCCGCGGCAAGCTGGATCTGGTGATGCGCCTGCGTGCGCCGGAAGCGGCGGCCAACCTGCAGGTGGATGAAGCCCTGCTGGGCCAGCTGGGACGCCTGGCGCACCGGCTGACCTCGGATTTCCCCAACCTGCAGGTCAGCTTCACCGACCTGCTGCAGCTGCCGGGCGTGACCCGCGGCGAGGCCACCGATGCCGCTGCCCTGCAGGCCGAGGCACTGGCCCTGCTGGACCAGGTGCTGGACGGCTTCGTCGAGGCCCGCGAGCGTGAAGGCGGAAAGCTGTCCGCCGCCATCAGCGAGCGGGTGGACGGCATCGAACGCATCGCCACCGAAGTGCGCACCCTGATTCCGGCCATTCGCGACGGCCAGCGCGCCAAGCTGGCCGCACGCCTGGCTGACCTGCCGCACCCGGTCGACCCGGGCCGTGCCGAGCAGGAGCTGGTGCTGTGGCTGCAGAAGCTGGACGTGGATGAAGAACTGGACCGCCTCGGCAGCCACATCGTCGAGATCCGCCGCGTGCTCAAGCAGCGCGAGCCGGTCGGCCGCCGCCTGGACTTCCTGCTGCAGGAGTTCAACCGCGAAGCCAATACGCTGGGTTCGAAGTCGGTGGACAGCCGCACGTCCAATGCGGCGGTGGAACTGAAGGTGCTGATCGACCAGATCCGCGAGCAGGTGCAGAACATCGAGTGATGCTGCACCCAGCGAAACGACAAGGGCGCCTTCGGGCGCCCTTGTCGTTCCCGCGCATCAGCGCAGGCTGACGCCCGGTGTTCCAGTGCTCAAGCCGCCGATCACGGCCGCGTGGCCGAACCCTGCGTCGTGGAAACAGGCCAGCACCGCATCCACTGCTTCCGGGGCACAGGACACCAGCAGGCCGCCGCTGGTCTGCGGGTCGGTCAGCAGTGGCTGCCAGTGTGCTGGCAACCCGTCGGCGAAGCGCACGTCGGCGCCATACGAGGCCCAGTTGCGGTGGGACGCGCCGGTCACGCAGCCGTGCTGCAGAAGTTGCAGGGCCTGAGGCAGCAGCGGCACCTGGGCACTGTCCACCTCGGCAGCGACACCACTGGCGCGGCACACTTCCAGCAGGTGGCCGAGCAGGCCGAAACCGGTCACGTCGGTCATCGCGTGCACGCCGTCCAGTGCGGCCAGCGGGACGCCCACGGTGTTAAGTCGGGTGGTCGACTCGAGCATCTGCTGGTAGCCGTCGGCATCCAGCACTTCTTTTTTCAGTGCTGACGAATACACGCCCACGCCCAACGGCTTGCCCAGAACCAGCACGTCGCCGGCGCGGGCATCGGCATTGCGCTTGAGTCGCTGTGGATCGAGCATGCCGATCGCGGCCAGGCCATAGATGGGTTCCACCGAATCGATGCTGTGGCCACCAGCCACCACGATGCCGGCATCGGCGCAGGCGCGTTCGCCGCCCTGCAGGATGCTGCGGATGGTGTCCTGCGGCAGGGTGTTGATCGGCATGCCGACGATGGCCAGTGCGAACAATGGCCGTGCGCCCATCGCGTACAGGTCCGACAACGCATTGGTGGCGGCGATGCGGCCGAAGTCGAACGGGTCGTCGACAATCGGCATGAAGAAATCGGTGGTGGCGACGATCGCCTGGTGGTCATCAAGGCGGTATACCGCCGCATCGTCGCTGGTCTCGCGGCCGACCAGCAGTTCAGCTGGTGCCGGAAGCGCTGGAGCGCCGCGCAGCAGTTCCGTCAGTACGCCCGGCGCGATCTTGCAGCCGCAGCCGCCGCCGTGCGCCAGCGAGGTCAGGCGTTGCGGGGCATCGGCCGTTGAAGGAGCGGGGGACTGCGCGTGCGTGGCCATGCCGACATCTCCTGCGGAAACACGAATGGCGGAAGGCAGCAGGAGTCGAACCTACCAGGGAACGATCGACGCCCCCTACTGGGTTTGAAGCCCAGCCGCATGCCCGGATGCGCATGCCTTCCGAAAGTACCGCGGTACCGGTCGACTCAGTCGCGGGCTGCGTTCCATTGCAGATCGCCGCGTGGCCGATGCTGGTCACCGACGCGTCGAGTGTAGCCAACGCGATTGAAGAACTCCAAGATCTGGATGCTGCGCTTGCGGCCCAGGCCGATGGCATCGCGGAAAGCGGCCGCATCCACCGTGCCGGTGGCCTGCGACAGCTGCGCGACGATCGCGGCCAGCTCGGCAATGCGGGCCGGCGCATAGAACAGGTCCGGTACTACCTGGAACAGTTCACCGCGCGCTGCGGCGCGGCGCAGGGCGGCGCGGACCTCGTCTTCGACCAGACCGAAGCCGGCGGCCAGGGTGCGCACCCATGGCGGATCGAAACCGCCGTCATGCAGCTGCGGCAGCACGCGTTCGAGCAGCAGGCGCTCGCGTTCCGGTGGCGCGTGGTCATGGCCGGGCAGGCGCCACCAGGCGCCCACGCGCTGCACGCTGCCGTCGTCCAGCAGGTCCTGGAGCAGCGCGTTCCACAGGCTCGTTGCCAGCGCAGGCAGGGTGCTGCGCTGCAGG
Source organism: Stenotrophomonas maltophilia group sp. Smal32 (assembly GCF_030237085.1). NCBI lineage: Bacteria > Pseudomonadati > Pseudomonadota > Gammaproteobacteria > Lysobacterales > Lysobacteraceae > Stenotrophomonas > Stenotrophomonas maltophilia group sp. Smal32. Next base: position 4,263 of record NZ_JASJSI010000108.1, on the reverse strand, counting down.
CGCCCGCTGTCGACACCGGGTTCGTCAGGGCGTCGTTCATGCCAGCCACGCAGTGAGGCGATTACCTGTTCGCGCAGCACCTGCCAGTGCGCAGCGAGGATGACCACAGTGGCGTCGCGGGTGGCGATGCGCTGCGCGCCTGCAGGAAGATCGATCTGTTCGGCGGCGCGCCGGCAGTAGCGCTGCAGCGCGGCCAATGGAATTCCGGAGGGCGCCTGCTGAAGCAGCGGGCCAACATCTGCGCTGGTGGCCAGCTGTTCCAGCGCCACCAGCCACGCCAGGCGTGCAGGGCTGCGCCGCCGCCGTTGTGGCGGATCCGGATCGAGTACCACACCGCCGCCCAGCGTACGGGTTGCCGCCGAATCGCGGGCAATGAAGCGATCGCCGCACATCGCGCATACCGGCGCGTCGAACACCAGCTGCACGAGCTGTCCATTGCCGTGGTCACGATCTTCCAGCAGCACTGCATGGGCCTGCCGGTGCATCGTGCCCCAGTGGATATGCAGCGGCGCCCAGTCGCGCAGCGGCGGTGCCAGCGCGGAGAGCCGCAGGCGCACATCAACGCGGGTGGTGGCCAGCAGTGCGCGCGGGTCGGCGATCCAGTCGCCGCGGTGGATGTCGTCGCGGGCGATTGCGGCCAGGTTCAACGCGCAGCGTTGCCCGGCCATCGCGTGGTCGCTGGCCCGGTTCTGCGCGTGGATGCTTCGCACGCGTACGTCGGTGGCGCCTGGCATCAGCTGCAGGTGCTCGCCAACAGTGGCGATGCCGCCGTGCACAGCGCCAGTCACCAGCGTGCCGTGGCCGGCCAGCGAGAACACGCGGTCCACCGGCATGCGGAACAGTTCGCCGCGCAGCCTGGCCTGCCGCGCGCTGGCATCGGCTGCGGCCCAGGCATGCAGCTGGGCACGCAGTGCGTTGATGCCAGCATCGTTGGGTGCGGTGCTGTTGCAGGTGAATACAGGGGAATCCTGCAGCGGCGTGCCGGCCAGCAGGGCAGCGATCTCGATCTCGAGCCGGGCCTGGCGCGCGGCATCCACGCGGTCGATCTTGGTCAGGGCCACCGCACCGCGGTCCACGCCCAGAAGCTGCAGGATCGCCAGGTGCTCACGGGTCTGCGGCATCACGCCGTCGTCGGCGGCGATCACCAGCAGGGCAACATCGATGCCCGTCGCACCGGCCACCATCGTGTGCACGAAGCGCTCATGGCCGGGCACATCAACGAAGCCCAGCGTGGTTGCGGGGGCTTCGCCGTCCGCGGCTTCCACCGGAACATAGGCGTAGCCCAGTTCGATGGAAATGCCGCGCGTACGCTCTTCCTGCAGGCGATCGGTTTCGATGCCGGTCAGTGCCCGCACCAGGCTGGTCTTGCCATGGTCGATATGCCCGGCGGTGCCGACGATCATGCCTGCAGCGCGCTCCATTGGGCGAGGAAGGCCGCTTCGTCCCCGGGTTCCAGGCAGCGCAGGTCCAGCCACAACGCGTCATCGGCAATGCGGCCCAGCACCGGGCGTGGTAGCTGACGCAAGCGCTTGGCCAGGCGATCCAGTCCGCCACGGCGTGCGCTGGCAATGCGCAGTCCGGCGCTGGCCAGCTGCGCCTGTGGCTGCGCGCCGCTGCCGATCTGGCTGTGCATCGCTGCACATTCGACGCTGTAGTCTGCTGCCAGCCCGGCGCGCACCTGCGGCAGCAGACGCTGCGCCTGCGCAGAAACATCGTCGTGCGTACGCGACAGGATACGCAGGGTCGGCAGCCGCTGCGCCAGCAGCTCCGGTTCGCGGTACAGGGCCAGCACCGCTTCCAGTGCGGCCAGGCCCATCTTGTCCATGCGCAGTGCCCGCTTGAGCGGGTTGCGGTTGATCCGCGCAATCAGGTCAGCGCGGCCGGCGATGATGCCGGCCTGGGGACCACCCAGCAGCTTGTCGCCACTGAACGAAACCAGATCGGCGCCAGCGGCCAGCGCTTCCTGCACGGTGGGCTCGTGCGGCAGCCCGAAGGCCGCCAGATCGCACAGGCTGCCACTGCCCAGGTCCACGACCAACGGCAAGCCATGTTCGTGCGCGATGTCCGCCATCGTCGCAGTGTCAACTTTGGCAGTAAAACCGGTGATTGCGTAGTTGCTGGCATGCACCTCCATCAGCAGCGCTGTGCGCGCGCCGATGGCGTTGGTGAAGTCGGTCGGGTGTGTGCGATTGGTGGTGCCCACTTCCAGCAGCCGCGCGCCCGCGCTGCGCATCACATCCGGGATGCGGAAAGCGCCGCCGATCTCCACCAGCTCGCCGCGCGACACCACCACCTCACGGCGGTTGGCCAGGCTGTTGAGCAGCAGCAGGACCGCTGCCGCATTGTTGTTGACCACGGTGGCGGCTTCGGCGCCGGTCAGCTCGCAGATCAATGCCTGCACCCGTGCATCGCGGTCGCCGCGACGGCCACGGATGACGTCGAACTCCAGATCCACCGGCGCGGTCATCGCGCGGCTGACCGCGTGCACGGCGGCATCGGGCAGCAATGCGCGGCCGAGATTGGTGTGCAGCACGGTGCCGGTCAGATTGAACATCGGCTGCAGATCCAGCCGTGCATCGGCCGCTAGCGCGGCCTCGACCGCCGCAACCAGCGCCGGACCGCCAACCACTTCCTGCAGCTGCGCGGTCGACAGCTGGCCGGCGCCGATACGGTCGCGCAGCCCCTGCAGGTGCGAACGCAGCAGCTGGGTGATGCGGCTGCGGCCGTGGCGTTCGATCAGTGCTGCCAGTGCAGGCAGGCGCAGCAACCGGTCCAGCGAGGGCAGGGCGGCGACCGATGCCGGGGGGAGGGACATGGCAGCCATCGATCAGTCGCTGTCGGATTGCCACAGCAGCGGATTCTGGCTGGAACGCGCATAGCCTTCCTCGGCCAGCAGCAGATCCAGCGCCAGTGTGCCGAGGTCATCAGCCGCCGGCTCCAGTGACGGGTCTTTCTCCAGATACAGGATCTTGCGATAACTGTGGCAGTGGTCGCACGTCTCGGCACGCACCGCACTCTCGCGCACCGCCTCGCCGCTGTCGCCGTCCACCTCGGCCAAGGCGCGATACGCGATGTCCTTGCCGGCGGCACCACACTGGCTGCACTGCACGCGCACGTAATGCCACTGGCAGGCGCACAGCGAGCATGACAGGTAACGATAGGAGGCGTAGGGCGGGCGCGCCTGCACCACGCTGGCCACCGGCAGCGTGCCGCACAGCGGGCACAGCCCCGGCGCATCCGCCAGTGGCTTGAGGTCGGTGGGCCGGAAGCTGGCCGCGAGCACTGCCCAGTAGACCTGCAGTGCGTTCATCACCAGCAGTGCTGCAACCGCGTCCACCGATGGCGCGTCATCACGCTCCAGCACGGCATGGGCCTGCGCATCCAGCCAGGCATCGTCGGCAGCGGCGACGCGCTGCAGCTCCTGCCGGGTTTCCACCGGAAGCCCGGCTTCGTCGGCACAGTGCTGGCACAGCGTGCGCAGCCAGTTGCGCCAGCAGCCATCGAGTTGCAGGGTATTGGCCGGGCGTAACGGCATCCCGGCACTGGCGGCCGCAGTCGACTGCTGTGCACGCGCCTGTGTCTGAACCTCCTCGCGTTGCTGCGGCGTCAACTCATCCAGCAGTGCCTGCTGCGCATCGGCCAGCGCCGCCAGCAGCTGCAGGTAGCCACCGATGGCGCTGTGCACAGCCAGGCTGCGCAGCCGCGCCGCGCGTTCGGCGAACAGCGATGCCGCATCGGGCAGGATGATGCGCGGAACATCGCGCGAGGCCAGCGTCTCGATCTCACCGGGTTCAAGGATGCGTTGCGCCATGCAGGGCCAGCCGGAAGAACCAGCCTCCATCCTCGCCGTTGTCAGCGCTGGCGTCCAGCGTGACGCCGGCCATTTGAAAGGTCGGGGTCAGATCCGTTTTCCAGAGGAAATCGGATCTGACCCCCTCGGTTGTTGCCGTGTTCATCGTGTCGACCAAGGTCGACACCCACCAAAAGCAGCGCAGAAAGCCGTCCCGACAGATCGCAGGAAACTGTCGAAGGCGGGGTGGGGGGGGGGGGGGGGGGGGGGGGGGGGGGGGGGGGGGGGGGGGCCCCCCCCCCCCCCCCGGGTTGGGGGCCCCCCCCCCCCCCCCCCCCCCCCCCCCCCCCCCGAACACCCGATGAGGTTTTTTTATTTTTTTTAGGCGTGGTGGGGGCCCCGGCGCCCCCGCGCCGCCCTGACCCCCCCCCCCCCCCCCCGCCCCGTCAACACGATCCCGTGGGCGTGTTTCA
>NZ_JASJSI010000107.1:0-14383 GCF_030237085.1 Stenotrophomonas maltophilia group sp. Smal32 | reverse complement strand
TGTGTCGGTGTCGTTGTTCGGTGGCACGACGCCGCTGGTCACCGCATGGCTGGTCGAGCGTACCGGCGACCCGCTGGTGCCGGCGTACTACCTGATGGGCGCGGCGGTGATCGGGCTGGTGACCATGCTGTTCGTGAAGGAAACCGCCGGCCTGCCGCTGCGCGGCTCACCGCCGGCGGTGGGCAGCGAGAAGGAAGCCGCAGCATTGTTGAAGAGCGATGTGCCCGTGACGGTGGACCCGGCGTTGCCGCCATTGCCGGAAGGTGGCGAGCCCGAGCAGGCGAAGCCGGCCCTGTAGAGCCGAGCCCACGCTCGGCTGGTCTTGGGGGGGCTCAGCCGAGCATGGGCTCGGCGCTGCAAGGGAGCGGCGATACGCCATCCACGCATGGCGTGGATCTACCGGGAGGTGTTCAACTCCATCGCGCGCATCACGATGGGCTTGGCCCAGTCCGGGGTGTGCAGCAGTTCGGCCACCGAGACCGGGTACTGCAGCTGGCCATTGGCCATCGCCAGCACCGGAAGCGGTTCGACACAGCCCTCGGCATCGGCCGGGGCGCTGTTGTCGTAGACATGCAGTTCGGCCAGGTGCGGCAGCAGGTCCAGCAGGTTCTCGCGCGCCGAGTCGAAACGGGCATGGATCTTCTCCACCGGAATGTCATGCCCGCCCGCCGCCACCCGCGCTGCAACGCGGGCAATGTGCAGTTCCACCGATGCCAGCCCGCAGAACCAGATCGCCACCTGGTGCTGGGCGCAGGCCTCGCGCAGCAGGCGCGGAATGGTGTTGCCTCCCAGTGTGGTCTCGAAGGCGAAGTCGGTGCCCTCGGCCATGGCTTGGCGCAGGCGGCGGGTGCCTTCCTGCCACGCCTCGGCATTGGCATCGGGCATCGGCCAGCCAGCCTCCACCAGGCGACGGGTGAAGGAATCAGGATTGAACCAGCTCAGCCCTTCGGCTTCCAGCCAGGTGCCGAGCAGCGAACTCTTGCCGGCGCCGTTGACGCCGGCAAGCACCAGGATCCTTCCCATCGGTCAGAGGGGACGGCCGAGGGTGACCCTGCGACCGCGGCGGATCGGCTGGCCCAGCACCTTGCCCAGCCCCTCCCCGCGCTGCAGGCTGGCCAGGGTCTGGTCGAATTCACCGCGCAGGCGCAGCAACTCTTCGCTGCGCTCACCGGCATCACTGCCGGCAGCTTTGGCCAGCAGCTCCTGATAGGTGCGGATGTCCACGATCACCGCTTCGGGGTGATTGTGGTTGGTGATGACCAGCGCCTGCTTCTCGCGCACGGTGCGCATCAGGCTCGGCCAGCCGCGGGTCTTCACCGACGAAGCCGGGGCCTTTTCGAGGCCAGGCAGATCCAGCGGCAGGGTCATGGCACGGCTCCGGGCAGGGTGGATAATGGCCACTATACCCAATTTGGTCAAATTGGATATAAATGAACCTTTACCTGCCGGAGCCGTCCGCCGCAGCGCACGGCGCATCGGTCTGCAGCAGGCTGTCACGCTCGCGCAGCGGGAAGCGGATCCAGGCATCCAGTCCCTGCGGGTCGAAGCGCAGTTCACCGCTGCCGGCCAGTTCATAGGGCACGCGCTGCTCGATCAGCGCCCGGCCAAGCCCACGCTGCCGGGGCAGCTCCCAGTCTTCCACAGCGGCATGGCGTTCACACCAGTGCAGCCCCAGCCACGGCTGCCCGCCCTGCACATGCAGGTGCCAGGTCACCTCGATCCGGCCATCCTCATGGCTCAGTGCGCCATGCCGCAGGGCGTTGGTCGCCAATTCGTGGATCGCCAGGGACAGCACTTCGGCCGCCTTCGGCGGCAGCAACACGTCCTCGCCCTGCAGGCGGTAGGCGGCCGCTGCCGGCCTCAGCGCCGCGATCTCCTCATCGATCATGCCACGCAGGCAGACCCCGGCATTGGCGCCACGGGTCAGCAGGCTCTGCGTGCGTGCCAGCGACATCAGTCGCCCGCACAACCGTTCAGCGTATTCATCCACGCTGCTGACCGACTCGCGGGTCCGCCAGGCAATGGCATGGATGGTCGACATGATGTTGCGCACCCGGTGCTGCAGTTCGGCCAGCAATACAGACTGGCGCTCGGTGGCACGCTTGAGATCGTCGATGTCCACGGCGATGGCAAATACGCCGCTGACCTCACCGTCGCCATCGCGCAGGGGCGCGGCCGCGACCCGGGTCCAGCGCGCGCGCCCATCGTCATGCAGATACTGGAACTCCAGCCCCGGCACCACGGTCTCGCCGCGCATCGCACGGGCGATGGCGAAATCCTCCGGCCCGATGGCGCTGCCGTCCGCATGCCAGCCACGCCAGCGATGCAGGTTCACCTCATCCGTGGAGGGCACCTTGCCGCTGGGCAGATAGGCACGCATCTGGTCGTTGGACAGCTGCAGGCGCCCTTCGGTGTCGACAATGCAGACGCCCACCGGCAGCACCTTGAAGGCCAATGCCAGGCGCCGGTCCGCCTCCCGCCGCTTCTGCTCTTCGCGCTCGCGTGCCGATTGGGCCACATGCGCCGCTGTGGTCTCGAACATGGTCACGAGCACGCCGTTGATGCGCCCTTCCTCGCCACGGATCGGGCTGTAGGTAATGGTGAACCAGACATCCTCCAACCGCCCGCGGCGCGCCAGGGGATAGAGTTTGTCCTCGTAGGTGATGGTTTCGCCCTGCCAGACGCGCTGGTAGATCGGTCCATTGATATGCCAGACCTCGGGCCAGCACTCGCGGGTCGGCTGGCCGAGCCCGCCGGGATGCTTGTCGGCCAGAATCTCGGCATAGCCATCGTTGTAGAGCTGCACCAGCTGCTCACCCCACAGCACGATCATCGGGAAACCATGGGCCAGCATCAGGTCGACGGTGGCGCGCAGGTGGGGCGGCCACTGCTCGCAGGCACCCAACGGCGTGGATGACCAGTCGTGGCGGGCGATGCGCGCGGCCATGCCATCGTGGCGCACATGCAGCTGCGGTGCAGGTGGCATCTGGCCACGCAGCTTGGCGGCGTGGATGCCTTCAGGACGGCGCGACATGCCGCGCAATCAGGCGATGCCCGCAGCGACCTGCGGCGCCGCCACCAGCCCGGCCAGCTGCTGCACTAGGGTTTCGATGTGATAGGGCTTGGTACAGCGCGGCGCGCTGGCGAAGCGGCTGGGCAGGTTGTCGTCGTAACCGGAGGTCAGCAGGAAGGGCGTACCCGCCTCGGCCAGCCGATCGGCCAGCGGATAGACCTGCTCACCGCCCAGGTTGATGTCCAGCAATGCCACATCGATGGGATGGGTATCGACCAGCTGCCCCAGCGCCTGCAGGTCACCGGCAGGCCCCACCACCTGTGCGCCTTCAAGCTCCAGATAGTCGACCAGGAACATCGCGATGGCGAATTCATCCTCCGCCACCAGTACGCGCAGCCCTTTCAGGCCCTCTGGTTTGTTGCCCGCTTCCAGCACGACCGGCGCTCCTCGATACACGCGGCCCACCTCTGCCGCAACGCCTGCAGGATGCGCGAACCGGGCTACAAGAGCGCGTGATGATGGATGAAGATCGCGACCACGGCACGTTCACCGCCGCGTTGCAACGGCACGTTCAGAAGGCCCGTTCCCACTTCAGGCTGAGCAGGCTGCGGTCGTGGCTGTACAGCCAGCCGACGTTGCTGTCGATGCGCGCGTAGCGCAGGCTCAGGCTGGGTACCAGCCCGGCCACGGCCAGGCGCTCGCTGCGGACGATAGCGATCAGGTTCTGCTCGCTGTCCTGGCGACGAGCTTCCAGCAGCGGGCTCCACGCATCGTAATCACGCTCGCGCAACGAGACGAATACGGTGGCGGTGGTGCCGCTCCATTGCCGCGCCGCCCCCAGGCGCAGGCCGTGCTGGCGGTAACCGTTGGCCGGATTGGCGGCGCTGCTGTCACTCAGGTCCAGGCCGGCAAACAGCGTCCAGCGCGGATTGAGCGCGCGGAACCAGGTGGCATACACCGCCGCCAGCTCGCCATCGTAGTTGCTGGCCAGGCCGTGCTGGCGATAGCGCTGGCGCTTCCAGTCGGCCTCCAGCTTGAGCAGGCTGCGCGCGTCCAGTGCATATTGCCATTCGCCATGCAGCCCGCTGCCGCCCTGCAGGGTCTGGTTGCCCAGGCCCTGGTAGTCATAGCTCGGGGCAATCTGCACGGTGTGCCGTGCACTGCGCCAGCTGTAGCCCGCCTGCACGCTCGCATTGAGCTCGTTGTAGGCGCTGTGCCCGCGCCATGCCTGGCCGAACGCAAGCGCGCGCACATACACGCCATGGTGGCCGGCCAGCGCCCAGCGACGTTCCAGGCTGCCATCGTAGTCCAGGCCCGTTGCGTGCTGGGCATCAGGCAGATTGCGCTGGATGATGCAGGTGTCGCCCACGCCGAACAGACAGGTGCGGCTGGCCGAACTGCGGTTGATGTTGTCGCTCCAGGCGGGCCCGGCCGCGACCGCTCCCTTCCAGCGTTGCCGTGCCTGCAGCGCCGCCAGATAGCCGTCGACGCGCGCACGCACGCCGGCCGTGGCAGGGTCGTCGCCATCGATGCCAGAGGCGATCGCGCGAAACAGCCCCGTGGCCTCGCGGTCGCGCTGGTCTTCGGCAAAGACACGCGCCAGTTCCAGTCGCGCTGGCAGAAAATCCGGCTGCGCGGTCAACAGCGCTTCGTATTCACGGGCCGCACGATGATGATCGCCGGCCACCCGGGCCAGCGCGCCCTGCGCATAGTGGCGCAGCAGTGGATCATGGCCGGAAAGCTCGATGTATTCGTCCAGGAACGCGGCGGCGGCCTGCCATTGCTGGTGCTGCAACGACAGGTACAAGGCCTGGCCCAGGTCATCGACGGTGCGCTCCACGCGCAGGGTCTGACCGTCGATGGTGATGGTCGGCCGTTGCGATTCGGCCTGCTGCAGGCGTTGCTGGTCCTGCCGCTGGTGGCGTAGTTCGCTGCCCTGTTCCAGCACACGGCGCAGATCGTCCTGCTGGGCGCGCACATCGGCGGCGGCCAGCAGCAGAACGAGTAGGAAGATGGGGTGGCGCATGGTCGATCCGTGGTGGGGCGTGCAACGGGCCGAAGCAGGGACTGGCGGATCGCGGCTTGTCCCTGCCCTGCCCCGTCAGGGGCGTGGCGATCAGTTCTTGCTGCCGCCGAAGGCAGTGTCGTACTGGCTGTTGCCGCTGAAGGTGGCAATACCGGCCAGGGTGGCCGCGTTGGCGCCGAAGAACTGGCCCTGGGTGGTGCCGGCAACGCTGCCGTTGGCGGTGGCGGTGCCCGCGAACGAGGCGTTGGCGCTGCTGATGTTGGCGTTGACGTTGATTGCCAGGCCACCACCGGTCAGGCCACCGAGCAGCGTGCCGTTCCCGAAGTTGGCGCGGAAGGTGCCCGACAGCAGGTTGCTGCCGTTGAACTTGTTCAGGCCCGCCACGCTGTAGGTGGCCACACCGGCCGGCAGCGTGGTGCCGGCGCGATCACCGACGAAGTAGACCTGCCGGTTGTTGAAACCACCGGCGGCGCCATCCTTGGACCACTCGCCGAACCACACATCGCCGCTGCCGACCTTGACGAAGTTGAAGTGGCCCATGCCCGAGTGGCTGCCCGGCGCGCCGGTGATCGGCATGGCCACGGTGCGCACGGTGGTGCCGTTGACCGTGGTCGGCACCGAGTACGCTGACAGGCCCTGGAAGTCGACACGGCGGGCGCCGGAGACGGTGCCGACGCCGATGCCGGCCTTGCCAGCCTGGTGCGGGCCGCCGTTGACCTGCGATTCACCGACGGCGACGTACAGCTCGGCATCGGTCACCGGGCTGGCTGCGCCGACGATATCGGCTGCCTGCGCGGAACCGGCCAGGGCGAAGGTTGCCGCAACGGCGAGAACCGAACGGGAAATCATCTTCATGGTATTGCTCCTTGGGTTGAGGGAACTACGGGTACAACACGTGAAACGGATACATCAGAAGCGCGCGGTGACGCCGAGCTTGATCGTGCGGCCCGGCGCCGGAAGCGTGGAGCGCGTGGCCGGGTCGACGTAGTAGCGGTTGCCGAGGTTGCTGCCGACCAGCTCGACGCTGGCGTGCTGGTTGAAGCGCCAGCGCGCATAGGCGTCGACGGTGGTGATGTTGCCCCAGGTGAACGGCACGTTCTGCCACAGCAGGCTGCTGCCGCCGGCCAGCAGCCGGTCGCGGTACGCCTGCAGATCGGGGTTCTCGTGGCGCTGGTAGTGGACGATGCGGCTCCCCAGTTCCAACTGCTCATCGAACAGGCGCGTGCCCAGCGACAGGTTCACCGACAGCTTCGGAATCGCTTGGGTCAGCAGGTAGCCACTGACGAAGCCGTCCTGCACGCAGTTCGGGACCAGGCCACGATTGGCGTCCAGCAGCACGGCCGTACTTTCGTCGCACACCTCGTTTTCCAGCGTGCGGGTGATGCCCAGGTCGGTGAAGAAGCGCCGGTTGTCGAAGCGCGCCTGCAGCTCGATGCCGCGAATGGTCTGCTTGTCGATGTTGTCGAACATGAAATACGCATCACGCTCGATCACGTTGCGGGTCTTGTGCACGTAATAGGCCAGCTTGACGTCGGCATCGGCGGTGTTGCCGAACAGGCCGGAAAGGTTGTGCACGTAGCCCAGTTCGTAGTTGTAGGCGTGTTCCGGCTTGAGCGCATACAGCGGGTTGAGGCTGCTGGAGAAGGCGATGGTGCTTTCGAACATGCTCGGGAAGCGCGCCGCCTCGCTGTAGCGCAGGTAGACGCGTGCGGCCGGCGAAAGGTTCACCGTGGCCGAGAAACTGGGAAGCCAGGCATGGTCACGACGGCGTTCATTGCGTCCATCCACCGGTCGCGACTGCAGAGTGCTGCCGATGCTGCAGACCAGGTCGCTGCCCGCGTAGAGCGGCAGCGCACCGGGAATCGCCGCCACATGGCCATTGAGGCAGGGGTTGGTGGCACGGCTGTAGTTGCCGCTGGCATCAGGCTGCCAGGCGATGCGGTGTTCCACCGCCTGCGGCGTCTCGTAGTACGCCAGCAGGCCATGCAATGCATCGTCGATCACCGAACCCATGCCGATACTCTCCCAGAACTCACGTTCGGCCTCGAGCGCGTCGATCTCCGCCTGCAGACTGGCCGGCCGCTCGGGCAGCTCGTTGGTCCGGTAGGTCGCCTCCCTGCTGCCCACGCCCTTGGTCAGCAGCTCCGGATGCGCCTGCAGAAAGTCGTCGAACGCCCAGTACCGGCTGTAGCGCACGCCGGCATTGAGGGTGAGGAAATCGACCGGGCGCCATTCCAGGTTCAGATAGCCCTCGCCTTCCTGGCGGCGGCCGGCGCGCGGGTACATGCGCCAGCCATCGGAGGGACCGAAGTACGGGTCACGCGAGCCGAGCTTTTCGTATTGCCAGTTGCCACCCACGGTCAGGTCGAGGGTGGAATGCAGCGCGAAGCGGTTGCTCAGGGTCAGGCCGGTGCGGTCGTTGCGCGCATTGGCCAACGCGGTGTTGCGCAGGATCGGGCTGGCGTCCGGGTTCCACGCCGGGTTGCCTGGCGCGAAGTTCGGAAAGCCGCCTGCGGTGTAGGTGTCGCTGTCCGTCTCGGTGCGCCATAGATTGGCATACAGGTCCAGCCAACGGCTGTCGGCTGGCTGGAAGCGGTACTCCAGGTTCCAGGCATCGGAGGCGACGCGGCTGAGCGGCCATTGGATGCGCCCGTAATCCGGCGCGGACAGGATGCGCGAGGGCATGATCTCGCCGTAGTGCGACAGCGTGCGCCGCCAGGTGGCCTTCAGCTGCTGGTCGTCGTTGATCTGCCAGCCACCCTTGACCAGCCACGACTCCTGTTCGCTGGAGGTATTGGGCACTTCATCGCCGGGCTTGAAGTAGCGTGCCAGCGTGGTGATGTAATCGATGCCCTGGTACTCGAACTGCTCGCGCGGATCCTGGTCGTAGTAGCCACTTCCCTTGCTGCCGGAGAAGTAGTTGCCACGCTTGCGCCAGGCGTAGGCCGCCATCAGGTCGACGGTATCGCCGCGGTAGCCCAGTGCCAGGCGCCAGGCCTGGTCTTCGCCGTTGAAGGGGTTGTTGCCGCTGCGCGACTTCACCGGCACCACCAGGGTGCGGTCGTCATAGGGCGAGTTCGGCGAGCCCTGCGGGAATCCCGGCACGATGCGGTAGTCCTCGCCGGTGTGCAGGCGTGGTAGGCGCGGCGCCACGGCATTGCTGCTGCCTTCGATCTTCAGCTCCCCGCCGAAGCGCTCGCCGGCCGCAACGATGTCATCGACATCGATGGTCTTGATCACCAGCGCGCCACCGATCCCGCTGTGCACATCGCGCACCAGCCCTGGCCCCTTGATGACCTGGATGCCACCAATCAGGTTGGGATCGATGTAGTTGCGGTTGCTGACGCCGTTGTAGCCGCGCCAGACCGTAAGCGCCTGTTCGCCACCGTCGATGCTGACCGGCACCCGCCCCGGCCCCTGGATGCCACGGATGTTGATGTCCAGCGCGCCGCTGTTGCGCGCATCGCCACTGAACACGCCGACCAGATCCTTGACCACATCGGCCGGGTTGGAGCCGCGGTAACGCTCTACCCGGTCGCGCCCCGAATACGCCGTGGTCAGGTCCAGCGCGAACACATCATCGTAGCCGCGCCGATCACGGGCCTCTCCCCCTTCCGACTGCAGGCGACCGGCCACGTCCAGTGTCTCGGTCACCCGTACCCCTTCCCCCTCACCCGCCTCCGCTGCGGCCCGCAGGCTCCAGGTGCCGTCCATGCCGCGCTGCGCGCGCACGCCGCTGCCCCGCAGCAGCTGCTGCAGGGCCTGCATCTGGCTGTACTCGCCACTCACCGCACTGGAGCGGCGGCCCTCCACAATGTCGCTGCGGAACACCACCTGCACATCAGCCTGGCGGCCAAAGGCACGCACCGCGTCGGCCAGTGGTTGCTCCGGAATGGCGTACTGGCGCACCGGTGCGACGATCGCCGGTTGCGCGTGCACGACCGGCACCCAGGCCAGCGGCAGCAGTGCGGTGGAGATGGACAGGGCCAGGACGGTGGCGCGACGATGACAGGCGGATGCCGTGGACGGCATGGACAGGAACTCCTCAAGCGGGGCGGGACCACGGGCACATCCGGTGCCGGTGGTGTGTCTGGCTTGAGGAAAAACGGTGTTTCGCTCTGGCTATACCTCTATAGACAGCAGGGCACAGTGGCTGCCCACGGTTTTTTCATGTTTTTTTCGTGCGGCCGGTTCGTCCATGCGCCAGGGCCGTATCACCACAGCACCATGGCCCCGCCCGGCAGGCGCTGCACGCGCAGTCCCGCCTGCGCGGCAACCGCATCGATGGCGGTCTCCGGTTGCTGCAGGTGGAACAGGCCACTCACCCGCACGCGTGCGCCCTGCCCGCCCAGCACCCACACCGGGGCACGACGGTAGCGCGCCAGATCGGCGATGGCCTGCGCGGCCGGTTGATCGTCGATCACCACCTCGCCACGCCGCCACGGCGCCATGGCCTCGGGATCCTCCAGCTGCACCGGCTGCAGCCAGCGACCGTCGCGGAACGTGCGCGCCTGCCCGGCATGCAGGCGCTGCACGCTGCCATCGCCCGGACGCACATCGACCGCGCCTTCGCTGACCCGGGTGGTGACCGTGGTGTCCAGCCTCGACACGCTGAAGGCAGTGCCGATATCACGGACCAGCCCGCCCGCCGCCTCCACCTGGAACGGGCGCGCCTCGTGCGCCACCTGGAACCAGGCCTGGCCGCGCAGCAGGCGAAGGCGGCGCTGCTGGCCATTGAATTCAATCGCCAGTGCGGCGCCGGCGTCGAGTACAGCGGTGCTGCCGTCCTCCAGCTGCACCACGCGCGGTGCATCGCTGCTGCGCAGGTCACTGCGTGCCAGCAGCAGCGCGTGTGGCGCAGCGGCAACCATCAGCACCACCGCCGCAGCGCTGGCCAGCAGCCATGGCAGCCGGCGGCGCGGCGCGAGCGGACGCAGCCCTTCGCGATCAGCCGTCAACCCGGGCAACGCGGCCAGTACGTCGGGCCCAGCGCCATCCAACCCTTGCCAGAAGGCCTGTTGCCGGCGCCATGCCAGCGCATGGCGCGGATCGGACTGCAGCCAGCGCTGCAGGGTTCGTTGCTGGAGATCCGGCAGCGGACCCGCACTGCACCGTATCACCCAGCGCAACGCCTGCCTGGCCTGACGCGGCGAGGGTTCGGACGTGGTCATGGTTGTGGCCTGCCGCACCGCGAACGGGTGCGCTTTCCTGTTGTGACAACGGCGGGCGCGATCTGCCCACGGCAATCGCGCCTCATCGGCGTGTTCCCTGCTGGTGCTGCTGGATCAGCAATGCCGCGCGCAGTACGTATTTGCCCACCACGCTCTTGGAAATGCCGAGGCGCGCGGCGATCTCGCGCTCGCTCAGGCCCAGGTAACGGTTGAGCACGAAGCACTCGCGTACCTGCGCTGGCAAGGCAAGGATGGTCTGGGTGATCTCGCGCAGCTGCGCCTGGTCCAGCGCCTGGGCCTCGCCATCATGGCGTGCATCGGCCATGTCGACGGCGTACTCGGCCATCGCGCGCCGCTCGCGGGCGTCAGCCTGGCTGCGGTTGAGCGCGTGGTGGTAGGCCATCCGGTACAGATACCCGCGCGGCTCGAGGATGGGGGGATCGCCGGGTACGCTGCTGGCCTTCAGGTACAGGTTCTGCAGGGTGTCCTCGGTACTGGCTGGGTCGAGGTAGCGCGCGATGAAGCGGGACAACGCACGGCGCTCGCGGATCAGCAGCTCGACCAGCGCCAGGGCATTGGGAGACATAGGTGCCAAGGCCGGACCGGGGAATGATGGGCGTGATGGCGACGGTCCGGACGTGGATTGTGGGCTGCGCAGCCGCAGGCGGCAAGCCACGCCTTGTAGAGCCAAGCCCATGCTCGGCTGTGCCTGCGCCAAAGGCAGCCGAGCATCGGCTCGGCTCTACAGTGGATCCACGCCACGCGCGGATGGGAGGCTACGGCTCGTCCAACGCATCGAAACGCTCGACCAGGTAATCGATCAACGCGTGTACTGGCCTGCAAGGCTGCGGCATCCCGTTCTCGTACGATCGTCGTGACGGCGCCGGTTCTGACTGGCGCCGCCTTCGGAAGCAGTCGAGCATGGCTCGACGCTACGGTGGGATTGGCCGAACATGACTCGGCCCTACAGACAACAGGAGATCCCGATGGCCTACGCACGCATTGTTTCGAGCGCCGACAACTACCTGCACCACATCAGCAACGGCACATTCGAGGTGGATGCGGACGAGCCTGCCTCGCTGGGCGGTCAGGGCAAGGGTTTCGCGCCGTTCGATCTGTATCTGGCCTCGCTGGCGGCATGTACTGCCATCACCCTGCGCATGTACGCGCAGCGCAAGGGCTGGGAGCTGGGCGAGTTCCATGCCGAGCTGCGCTCGGACCGTGACGAGGATGGACGCTTCCATGTGCACCGCGTGCTGCATGCCAGCGCCGAGCTGAGCGATGCACAGTGGCATCGGTTGCTGGAAGTCGTGGAGAAGACCCCGGTTACGCTGGTGATGCGCGAGGGTGCGCGCATCACCAGTGAACGCGGGGCCGCCGCGTAACCCCGTCCACGCATGGCGTGGATCTACTGTAGAGCCGAGCCCATGCTCCGCTCCGCAGCATGCAGCCGAGCGTGGGCTCGGCTCTACATTCCGCTCAGCGCCGTGAATGCAACACGGTGCGCTGGCGCATCGCGTTGAACTCCTGCTCCACCTGCTGGATGTCCTCGGCCTGGAAACCGGCCGCGTCCAGCAGCTGGTCGGCGGCAGCCGCTGCCAGCGGATCATCGTCACGCTGGCGCCAGAAGCGCGCCGGCAGGAAATACCCCACTTCGCTGCGCCCACGCATGATCACCACCGGCCGTCCCGCATACAGCAGGAACTCCGCCAGGTGCTGGCGCAGCCCCTCCACCGAGACGTAGGCCGGCCCGATGCCCAGCGACTGACTGGACGGTTCGGGACTCTCGAACAGCTTGCGACGGCTCATCCACTTCTCCTTATGTGCAACGCGTGGTCTCCTTTCCTTAGACGTGCGCATCGCTGCACCCCCGCCACGCACGACGTGATCCGCATCACGCCCGCCGCTCAGAACCCGGTGTTGAACTCCAGCTGGAACACATCGATCGACAGCGGCGCACCGGATACTTCCTTGGCCGCCATCCACTTGCCACTGATCCAGCTGCGCGCGTCCAGCGCGTAGGCGCCGCCCACGTAGTAGCCACGGGCGTTGGTGCCGCCGAGGTGGAAGTTCGGGTCGTTGTAAGCGTCCGGCAGCGCATCGGCCTCGATGTGCTTGTAGCCCAGCAGCGCCTGCCACTGGCCCTTCTCCTTCAGGTCAGTGGCGCCGAAGGTGGCCTGCACCATCCAGGCCGTGTCGCCGCTGCGGAAGGTATCGATGCTGGCGGTGCCACCGGCACCGTAGTTGTTGACGATGCCGTTGTTTGCGCGGCTGAACATGGCCTGCTTGTCGTAGGCCAGGTTGCGGATGTAGTCGCCATCCAGGCGCAGAGCGATGCCCTGGGCCAGCTGCGTGTCCCAGCGCAGGTTCAAGGTAGCCAGGCGGAAGGCCGAGGCCAGGCCGACATACTGCGGGGTCGGCGTGTTGGCCGGGTCCAGCGGATTGCGCGCGATGTCGCGGATCAGCATCAGGGTGTTGCCCTTCTGCATGAAGGCCGGGCGCGACCAGTCGGTGTCACAGCCGACCGCGCCTGCGTACAGCGCGCACGGCGAGGACAGGCGGCCGCTGATGTTCTTGAAGTCGTAGTAGCCTAATGCAGCGCGCAACGAATTCTGGTCATTGAAGCGCCAGTTCACACCCATCTGCGCACCGGACAGCCACTTGTTCTCGTTCGGGGCCTTGACCCGGCTCTGGCTGGGCGAGCTGTCGGAGGTGTACTCCAGCGGCACCACCGCGAGGTTGCCGAACAGGTCGACGTCCCCCCCGTTGAAGTCGTACTTCAGGTTCGCGGCCAGGCCATCGAAGTTGAGGTCGTTGGAGAACAGCGTGTCGCTGGTCCAGAAGGGATTGCCGAAGCGGCCACCACGCACTGTCACCCAGTCGGCCGGGCTGTAGGCCAGCCAGGCCTGGTCCAGCCACACGTCCTTCTTGCTCAGGCCACCGCCCAGCTGCTCGGTGGTCGACACCGGGCCATTGCTGCTGCCGCTGGCTAGGCGTACGCCGGCCGTGGTGTGCTGGCCGATGGTTGCCTCGATGCCAAGGCGGGCACGGATGCGCCACAGGTTGCGACGGTCCTGGCGGGTGTTCAGCAAGGGCGGCAACTGCAGATTGGTGTTGGTATTGGTGTCGAAGCCGTTGCCGGAATTGATCGACGCCCAATTGCTCACGATGTCGCTGTTGCGCTCGGAATAGAAGCGCGACTCGCTGCGCACGCGCATGTCCCCGGTGACCTTGATGCGCTTGGTCCATTCGGCCACTTCGTTCGGTGCAGCCCAGCCTTCGGACTTGGCCTGCGCCATCACGTCCTGGCGCACTTCGTCACGAATGCCATCGCGCACGCTCTGCGGCACGTACGGCACGCGCACGTCGCCGGCTTCCAGAGCCACGCCGCCGCTGGCGGCCGAAGGTGCAGTGGTCGCGATGCGCGATTCGGCCGCTGCTTCAGCCTCGGCCTGCACCAGAAGTGCCTGTCCATCTTCCGGCTTCAGCGCGCCGCTGGCGATCAGGCCCTTGATCAGCTTGACCATGGTGGTTTCAGCGGCCATCGCACCGGTCGGGGCAGCCAGACTGAGCAGCACGGCGCAGCACAGCAGCGCCCGTCGGGCCGGCCGCGGGCGGCGGGAATCGGTTCGTGCGCGGTCGTGGTCGTTCATCACGGTTCTCATCCAAAGAAGGGAAATCACGGAAGTCGGGAATCAGGCGCCGGGACGGCGGCCTTGGATCAGCACGCGGGCAGGGAAATCGAGCGACGGCGGCGGTGCCTGGTCAACCTTGCCGATGCGTCGCAGCGCATCGAGCACGGCCGCGTCGGCCTCCTCGTTGCCACTGCCGCGCACCAGCTCGACCTTCTCCAGGCGGCCATCCGTGGCCAGCCACACGTTCACCTGCAGCTGGAAGGCCAGTCGCTTGACCTTGTCGTCGCGCGAGATCGCCTGCTGCATCAGGTAGCCGAGGTAGCGCCCATATGTCGCATTGCCGGCGCCGCCACGGCCGACGCCGGATGAACCGCCGCCGCTGCCGGACTGGATACCGAAGTTGTCACCTCCGGCCTGCGCGTCGGCATTCATCGTTACCGGGTCTGCATTGTCCGGCGTCGGTGTGGGCTCTTCAGCAGGCGTTGGCTGATCCAGCGGCTCCGGTTCGGGCATCGTTTCTTCCGGCGGCGTCTCCGGC
>NZ_JASJSI010000106.1:0-15129 GCF_030237085.1 Stenotrophomonas maltophilia group sp. Smal32 | reverse complement strand
CCACTATGGCTGGTACGCACCACGCAGTGGTCAGCCAGCCCCGGCAGGCGGGTCTCGGCCAGGGCCACGGTGCCATCGGAGGCGTCGTCCATCGCGCCCAGCAGGCTGCCCAGCCCATGCGGCACTGAGCCGGCGATCAACCCAACCTCGGCCTTGCCCTGCCAGTCCGGCAGGCCATCCAGCAGCAGCTCGCTGCTGCGGCCCAGCGCCAGGCCCCAGCCATGATCGGACAACGAGCGCGCGGTGCCACTGCCGCGCAGCGGCGAGCCCAGGCAGACCACGCGCTGTACCGGCAGCTGCGGATTGCGCCGCAGCGCTTCCAGCGCCAGCAGCCCGCCCAGGCTGTGGCCGACCAGCGACAACGGGCCGGCATCGGCCAGCCGCTCCAGCAGCTGCGGCACGGCCACGTCCGGGCCACCGAACACCGAGGAATAACCAAACGCGTGCACCTGGAAGCCACGCGCGCGCAGGCGCCAGGCCAGCGGCCCGACCCAGGCGCGGGCATTCCAGATGCCATGCAGCAGCAATACGGGGGGAGTCATGCAAACAGCCTGGCAGTCAGCGGGGCAGGAACGTACGGTGATTGAACACGCGCGCGCAGCAAGCGGCGGTGAACATCAGGCCGCGCGCGGTGCGCGGCGCAGGATGAATTCGAGATCGTTCGTGTCGCCCACCGGGAACAGGTATTCGCCGGCCTTCTCGAAACCGTAGCGGGCGTAGAAGCGCTGTGCGCCGAAGTTTTCCGACCACACGCCCAGCCACAGGGTGCGCGGGCCTTCGTGTTCCAGCCAGGCCAGTGCGGTTTCCAGCAGGCGGCTGCCCCAGCCACAGCTCTGCTGGGTCTTGATCAGGTACAGGCGCTTGAGCTCGCCGTCACCGGGCTTCACGTCCGGGTGCGGCAGGCCACAGGGACCGGCGGCGGCATGGCCGACCGCCTCCCCGTCCAGCTCGAGCAGCCACACCGCGTAATCCGGGTGGGCCAGGATCACGCGCTGGCGCTCGACCGTATAGGCCTCCTCAAGGAAGGCCTGGAGGTCCTGCGGCGGATACAGATGGCCGAAGGTTTCGGTGAACGTGCGGGCCGCCAGCGCCGACAGGGTCGGCGCGTCGTCCACAGTAGCGCGGCGGATCGAATACATGCAGGAAGTTGACGTCAGCGCGGAGGGGCGGTCAAGCCTTTTCCGACGATTCCGCCTCTTCGTCTTCCTCGTCCTCTTCCTCGTATTCCTCTTCGTCCTCTTCTTCCTCGCCTTCCTCGCCTTCCTCGTCCTCGTCGTACTCTTCCTCTTCGTCGTCTTCGTAATCCTCGACGCCGAAGTCTTCACCGTCCCAGCGGCCTTCGCCGTCGGCGACGAAGGTCAGGGCCATCGCCGCCGGGTTGGTACCGACGCGGACCAGCCAACCACCGAACACACGCGCACGCTCGGTGACCAGATTGGCCTCGGCGCCTTCATTGCCCAGCTTTTCCCACTCCAGCGAAAACGCGAACTCGGTCATTGCCTGGATCTCCTGATCAGTTGGTCTTGGGGCGAACCTGGATGTGCACTTCGGCCAGCTGCGCGTCGACGATCGGCGACGGCGCGTCGGTCATCAGATCCTGTGCACCGGTGGTCTTCGGGAACGGGATCACGTCGCGGATCGACTCGGTGCCGGCCATCAACGCGGCGATGCGGTCGATACCGAAGGCGATGCCACCGTGCGGCGGCGCGCCGTAGTTCAGCGCGTCGAGCAGGAAGCCGAACTTGGCACGGGCCTCCTCGGCACCGATGCCGAGCAGCTCGAACACCGCGCTCTGCATGTCCGGACGGTGGATACGGATCGAACCGCCGCCGATTTCATTGCCGTTGAGCACCATGTCGTAGCCGCGCGAAACGGCGGTACGGGCGTTGGCGCGCAGGTCGGCAATGTCGTCCACGGCCGGTGCGGTGAAGGGGTGGTGCAGGGCGACGTAACGCTGTTCTTCCTCGTCCCACTCGAACATCGGGAAGTCGGTGACCCACAGCGGCGCCCAGCCCTCGGCGACCAGGCCGAAGTCTTTGCCGGCCTTCAGGCGCAGGGCGCCCATGAAGTCGGAGACCTTGTTGTAGCCACCGGCGCCGAAGAACACGATGTCACCGTTGCCGGCACCGACGTGGGCGACCAGCGCGGCGAAGGACGCTTCGCTGAAGAACTTCTGGATCGGCGAGCTGACTTCGCCGTTGTCGGCGATCTTGATGTAGGCCAGGCCCTTGGCGCCGTACTTGGCGGCATGCGCGGCGTATTCGTCGATCTGCTTGCGCGACAGCGACGCACCGCCCGGGATGCGCAGCGCAGCCACGCGGCCCTCGGCATCATTGGCCGGGCCGGTGAACACCGGGAACTCGCTGTCCTTGACCAGTTCAGCCACGTCCACCAGTTCCAGCGCGATGCGCAGGTCCGGCTTGTCCGAGCCGTAGCGGCGCATGGCTTCAGCCCAGGTCATCCGCGGGAAGCTGGCATCCAGCTGCACGTCCACCACTTCCTTGAAGATGGCGCGGATCATGTCTTCGACGAAGTCCTGCACGTCGCGCTCGCGGACGAAGGCGAATTCCATGTCCAGCTGGGTGAACTCCAGCTGGCGGTCGGCACGCAGGGCCTCATCGCGGAAGCAGCGCGCGATCTGGTAGTAGCGGTCGAAGCCGGCCACCATCAGGATCTGCTTGAACAGCTGCGGGCTCTGCGGCAGGGCGTAGAACTCGCCCGGGTGCATGCGCGCCGGCACCAGGAAGTCGCGCGCGCCTTCCGGGGTGGCCTTGGTCAGGATCGGGGTTTCGATGTCCTGGAAGCCCTTCTCGTCCAGGTGGCGGCGCAGGGCCTGCACCAGCTTGATGCGGGTGCGCTGCATGCGCTGCATTTCCGGGCGGCGCAGGTCCAGGTAGCGGTACTTCAGGCGGGTTTCCTCGCCCGGGTTCTCGTGGGCGTGGAACGGCAGCGGCGCGGCCTTGTTCAGCACGGTGATGGCGGTGGCGATCACTTCCACCTTGCCGGTGCGCATCTTGTCGTTCACCGCGTGGCGGGCGCGCACGACGCCTTCCACCTGCAGCACGTCCTCGTAGCCCAGCGACGCGGCCACGGCGAACACTTCGGCATTGTCGACCTCCACCGTCACCTGCACGATGCCTTCATGATCGCGGAGATCGATGAAGCAGACGCCGCCCTGGTTACGGGCCACGTCGGTCCAGCCGGCGAGGGTGACAGTCTGGCCAATCAGGGTCTCGTCGACCAGGCCGCAGAAGTGGGTACGCATGGGGGGAAGCTCCGCTGGAGAACGCCGGCACCGGATGGGGGCCGGAAAGCCTCGTATTCTGCGGCCGAGGCCCCGGCCGGGGCAAATCCGGCCAGTCACACCGGCTTGATCGCCCCCCTCCCTATAGTCGGGCACCTGCCACCGTATGGGATGCCGCCATGAAACCGCTGTCCCTGGCCAGCCTGGCCGTAACCCTCAGCCTGGGTGCCCTGGGCACCCTCACCCTGCCCGCCCCATCCGCCTCTGCGCAGAACGGGGTGATCCGCTGCGAAAGCCAGAGCAACCGCGAACGGGTCTGCAACACCGGCTGGCGCGGCGCGCAGCTGGTCCGTCAGTTGTCTGGCAGCCCCTGCGAGGAAGGCCGCACCTGGGGCAGCCGCAACGGCACCATCTGGGTCACCGGCGGCTGCCGCGCCGAGTTCGTCGAGTCGCGCGGCGGCTGGGGCGGTGGCAATGGCGGCGGCTGGGGTGGCAACAACGGTCGACCCGGCGAGACCATCCGCTGCGAAAGCCAGAACAATCGCGAGCGCAGCTGCCCGGTCGGCTGGCGCAATGCCCGCCTGGTCCGCCAGTTGTCCGGCAGTCCTTGCGAGGAGGGCCGTACCTGGGGTGTGCGCAACGGCGCGGTGTGGGTCAGCAATGGCTGCCGCGCCGAATTCGCCGAGGCCCGCGGCTGGGGCGGTGGTGGTGGCGGCTGGGGCGGTGGCAACAGCAACTATTCCGTCACCTGCAGCAGCAACAACAACCGTTCGCAGACCTGCGACTGGGATGATCGCCAGGGCCGGCCAGTGCTGCAGCAGCAGCTGTCCGGCAGCGCCTGCCAGGAAGGCCGCAGCTGGGGCTACTCGCGCGGCCAGGTGTGGGTGAGCAACGGCTGCCGCGCGCGCTTCGGTACGCGCTGAGTTGCGGGGGCGGATCCCTGGCCAGCGGCCAGGGCTCTTACCCCGGCCAGGCATCCCGCATCCACGCATGGCGTGGGTCTACTGGCGGTCTTTCCGGGGTCGGAGCCCTCCGCAGGAGGGATCCGATCCCGCGATCACGGTGCGGGCGCTTTGTCGTCGCCCCAGGGCGGCGGCGGCAGATCGACCGGCTTGCTCAGGTCGAACTGCACGCGGAACCGGCGGCCCTCCGGGCGCGTCAACTCGTAGACGAACGTCTGGTCCGGATCGATCTCCATCGCCCAGGTGTTGTGCGTGGAAGCCAGCATGTCGGCACGGCGGAACATCGCCACCGAGTCGGCATCGGCCGGGAACTGCTGACGTTCGGCAGTTCCCGGCGGCGTGCTGTCGCCACCGTACAGGGTGATCGCGTCGGGGCTGCCGTCTTCGTGGCGATGGTCGTGTTTCAGGCGCAGCCCGTTCGGCGTGCGGGTCAGCACCCAGGTCCGCGAGTGGTCATCACCGACATGGAACGGGATGCGCAGCTCATGCGCCGGATCGGCGCAGCCGCGCACATGCATCACCAGGCGCTGCCCGGCGAACGGGTCCTTGCCGGTTGGTGCCGGCGTGTCCTCCACCACCTTGCCTGCGTAGGCCTGGCCGCAATGTGCGGCGATGGCGGCCATGAACGCATCGGCCGGTGCGGTCGCCAGGTCATGGGCGACCGTATCGGAGCGCTGCGTGCACGCAGCGAGGCTGAGCAGGAGGGCGGCGGTAGTGGCAACGGCAATCGGTCTCATGCCCCAACCCTAACGGCCATGGCCGATGGGCGCAAACCGCGCGCCAGGTCCGCTCAGCGCTCGGCAGACGGTGCTGCCGGCAGTACTTCGGTCGCCGCCACCGGTGCGGCCTCGCCCTCGCCGGCCGGCTCCTGTTCCACCGGGTCGACATCGAACGGGGTACGGAACACCAGCGACGGCAGCAGCGTGGTCAACGCGGCATACAGCAGCAGCGCGCCGAACAGCACCGCCGGAATCTGGAAGCGCTCGCGCATGATCGCCGCCAGCACCAGGGTGAAGATCAGCGTCGGTGCCAGCGCCAGCGAGACCCGCAGGCTGCTGCGGAAGCTCTCGCCGAACATCACCCGGCGCTGCAACCAGACCACGCCGATGCGCAGCGGCAGCACCACCAGGGTGATCACGATGCCCAGCCCCAGCGCCTCGAAGCTGAGCGCTTCACTGGGCACCTTGGTGCCGGCGTTGAAGAAGTAGAACGGCACGAAGAACGAGGCGAACAAGCGCAGCGCGTGCAGGTTCTCGTGCGAGGCCAGCAGCGGCATGCGCTGGTGCAGCAGACGCGCGACCAGCCCGGCGATGAACGCGCCGACCAGGTAGTACACGCCCAGCAGGTAGGTGATGTAGGCCGCCACCATGCCCACCATCACCAGCAGCGAGAACTCTGAACCCGGCGCGTGCGGCGCCACCCAGCGTCCCAGCGCGATGAACAGCAGCGGCAGGCCGACCATCATCGCCAGCAGGGCCAGGCTGGACAGCGCCATGTGGCCCGGATCGCCGGCCTGCAGCACGATGAACAACGCCGCCAGCGCCAGCAGTTCACCAGCGATGGCCTTGCTGGTCACCCAGAACCGCTCGTCTTCGCTCAGGCCCAGCCGTGACAGCGAATCCATGATGAAACCAGTGGAGGGCGTCAGCAGCGCCAGCGCCAACAGGCCGGCGGCCTGCCAAGGCAATCCCGCATAGCGCCAGGCCAGCCAGCCCACGCCGAACAGCGTCGCACTGCGGATCACCAGGTGCGCCAACAGCGGCCACATGCCACGACGTAGCGCCTGCAGGTCCACTTCCAGGCCCGCGAACAGGAACAGCGAGGAAATACCCAGCGTGGCCAGCAGGCCGATCACCGCATCGTGGGCCTGGTCGCCCAGCCAGAGCATGCCGATGATGCCGAACAGCAGGCAGGTCAGTGGTGCGGGCAGGCTGAAGCGCTGCAGCGCGCGCGGGATCACCAGCAGCGCGAAGATCAGCAGCAGGTAGATCAACTCATGGCTCATCGGGGTCTTCCGTGGGGTTCGAACGCGCGCAGGATGCGCGCGCCGAACCGATCCGGCAAGCCACGTTTGAATGACCCCGGTTACCTCATCCAATCAGTCGGTCGGCGATCCGGCCTACCTGGGCCAGCACCAGGGCGCGCTGCTCGTTGCTGATCGCGCCGGCCTGCAGATAGGCGGTCAGCACCCACGGCGCGCCGCCCGCGCGCGGCCACAACACGGCGATGTCGTTGCGCGCGTCCTCGCCATTGCTGCCGGTCTTGTCGCCCACCCGCCAGCGCTTGCCCAGGCCCGCGCGCAGGCAGGCATCGCCGGTTTCATTGTCGATCAACCAGTCGGCCAGCTGCTGGCGCGATGCCGGCTGCAGCACTTTCCCCAGCACCACGCGCTGCAGCGAACCAGCCATCGCCGCCGGCGTGGTGGTGTCGCGCGGGTCACCTTCGGCGAAGCTGTTCATTTCCGGCTCCAGCCGGTCGCTGCGGCTGACCGCATCGCCGCTGGCACGCAGGAACGCGGTGACCGCTGGCGGCCCGCCGACCACACCGAACAACAGGTTGGCAGCCGTGTTGTCGCTGGTGATGACCGTGGCCCGGCACAGGTCGCGCACGGTCATGTCCTTGCCGGCATGGCGGCGGGTCACCGGTGCGTGCGAGAGCAGGTCGGCCTCGCGCACCGGTACGCGCCGGTCGAGCAGCGAAGGGGTGCGTTCGGCCTGGCTGAGCACGGTCGCGGCCAGCATGCTCTTGAAGGTGCTGCACATCGGGAAACGCTCGTCCTGGCGATGGCCGACGCGGCGGCCGCTGGCGGTATCGAGCAGGGTCACGCCCAGACGGCCGGCGCAGGCCTTCTCCAGCGCGGCGAAATCACTGGCGGCGGCGATGGCCGCATCGGCCGGGGCGGCGGCGGTCGTGGCGCCCGCCGCACGTGCCAGCAACGGCAGGGCGAGCGAGGAAGCAACAGCGGCACCACTGAACTGCAGGAATCGGCGACGGGCGAGCATGCGGGGTTCTCCTGGGGACCGTTCGATTATTGGCGTCGCCCACCGGGGCGACCAGCGCAAAAAATCAGCGCGAGCCATTAGCTGAACTCATGCCTGTCGCATTCAACCCCTTAATTTTCCGAAATCACCCGTTGCCACGCTAGGATCATCCATCACTCCAGCTCACGACTGCGCCATGCTGCACCCGACCCTGCCGCTGAACGCCCTGCGCGCCTTCGAGGCCGCCGCGCGCCACCAGAATTTCACCCGTGCCGCGCTGGAGCTGTGCGTCAGCCAGGCCGCGCTGAGCCACCAGATCCGCAGCCTGGAGGACCGGCTCGGCATTCGCCTGTTCCATCGCCTGCCGCGCGGCGTTGCCCTGACCGATGAGGGTTCCGCGCTGTACCCGGTGCTCAGCGAATCGTTCGAGCGCATTTCGGCCAGCATCGCGCGTTACACCGGCGGACCTGCGCGTGAGGTACTGACCCTGGGCGTGGTCGGCACCTTCGCCACCGGCTGGCTGCTGCCACGACTGGCTGCGTTCGAGAGCGCGCATCCGGACATCGAGCTGCGCCTGCAGACCCACAACAACCGTATCGATCTGGCGGGAGAAGGGCTGGACCTGGCGATCCGCTTCGGTGATGGCGACTGGCAGGGCCAGCACTGCACGGCGATCCTCGACGCGCCCTTCGCACCGCTGTGCGCGCCGGCGCTGGCACGGCGCCTGAAGCAACCGCGTGACCTGGGCACGCTGCCACTGCTGCGCTCCTACCGCAGCGACGAGTGGCCGCGCTGGTTGCAGGCGGCCGGGGTCAGCGGCGTGGAGGCACGCGGGCCGGTATTCGATTCCTCGTTGACGGTGGCGATGGCCGCTGCCGGCGGTGCCGGCGTGGCGCTGCTGCCGTTGCGCATGTTCGAGCAGGAACTGGCCGAGGGCCGCTTGTTGCAGCCGTTCGGCACCACGCTGGAGCTGGGCCGCTACTGGCTGACACGGCTGCGCTCGCGCGTCGAACGTGAGCCGGCCAAGCGCTTCCGCGAGTGGCTGCAGGCGCAGTCATGATGTAGAGCCGAGCCCACGCTCGGCTGCTTCATGTCCAATACCGCGCTGCGCGCGCAAGCCGAGCAGGGCTCGGCTCTACAAGAAAGCCAGCCGGCCAGCGGCCGGCACTACCGGTCAGGACTCCAGCAGTTCCATCCAGGCCGCTTCGGCTTTTTCAAGCTGCGCGGCAGCGGTTTCGCGGTCACGGCCGATCACCGCCATGCGCGTGGCATCGGCGTAATTGGCCGGGTCGGCCAGCTGCCGGTCCAGTTCGGCCAGGGCGCCTTCCAGCTCGGCCACCTTGGCTTCGGCGGCGGCCAGCTTGTGCGGGTTCACCGGCTTCTTCTGCACCACCTGCGCCACCGGGGCGGTCTTGACCACCACCGGCTCTTCCACCTGCTCCATGCGTGCCTTGGTGCCCTGCGCCTGCGGGCGGGTACGCAGCCAGGCGGCGTAGGCATCGAGGTCGCCGTCGAACGGCTCGACCACGCCATCGGCCACGCGCCAGTAGGTATCGCAGACCAGGCCGATCAGGTGGCGGTCGTGCGAGACCATCACGATCGCGCCTTCGAAGGTGGCCAGTGCTTCGGCCAGCGCTTCGCGCATTTCCAGGTCAAGGTGGTTGGTCGGTTCGTCCAGCAGCAGCACGTTCGGCTGCTGCCAGGCGATCAGCGCCAGCGCCAGGCGTGCGCGCTCGCCACCGGAGAAGCCATCGACCGGCTCGAATGCGCGGTCGCCGGGGAAGTTCCACTTGCCGAGGAAGTCGCGGAACGACTGGTTCGGCGCATCCGGGGCGATCTCGCGGAAGTGCTCCATCGGCGACTGGCCTTCGTGCAGCGACTCCACCGTGTGCTGGGCGAAGTAGCCGATCTTCAGGTCCGGGTGCGCCATGCGCTCGCCGACGATCGGTGCCAGTTCGCCCACCAGGGTCTTCACCAGCGTGGTCTTGCCGGCGCCGTTCGGGCCGAGCAGGCCGATGCGCTGGCCCGCTTCCAGGCCGAAGCCGACGTTGTGCAGGATCACCGCGTCCTTGCCGTAGCCGGCCTCGACGTGGTTCAGGCGGATCAGCGAGAACGGCAGCTTGGCCGGCGGCGCGAATTCGATGCGGAACTCACGCTCGGCGCGCACCGCTTCGGTGCCGGCCAGCTTGGCCAGGCGCTTCATGCGGCTCTGCGCCTGCGCGGCCTTGCTGGCCTGCGCCTTGAAGCGGTCGATGAAGCTCTGCAGGTGGGCGCGCTCGGCCTGTTCCTTCTCGTGCGCGATCTGCTGCTGGCGCAGCTGTTCGGCGCGCTGGCGCTCGAAATCGGTGTAGCCACCCGGGTAGAGCTTGGCGCCACCACCGTGCAGGTGCAGGGTGTGGGTGGCGACGTTGTCGAGGAACTCGCGGTCATGCGAGATCAGCAGCAGCGTACCCGGGTACTTCAGCAGCCACTGTTCCAGCCAGTACACCGCGTCCAGGTCGAGGTGGTTGGTCGGTTCGTCCAGCAGCAACAGGTCGCTGGGCATCATCAGCGCGCGCGCCAGGTTCAGGCGCACGCGCCAACCGCCGGAGAACGAGGACACCGCGCGGTGATGGGTCTCGGCCGGGAAGCCGAGGCCGTGCAGCAGCTTGCCGGCGCGCGCTTCGGCATCGTAGGCATTGAGCTCGGCCATCTTCGTGTGCGCCTCGGCCACCGCTTCCCAGTCTTCACGGGCGGTCGCCTCGGCCTCGGCGGCCAGCACCGCGGCCACTTCGATGTCACCGCCCAGCACGAAGCTCAGCGCCGGGTCCGGCAGCGACGGGGTTTCCTGCGCCACGCTGGCGATACGGACCTTGCCGGGCAGGTCGACGTCCCCCTTGTCGGCCTCCAGCTCGCCCTTCACCGCCGCGAACAGGCTGGACTTGCCAGCACCGTTGCGGCCGACCACACCCACCCGGTAACCGGCGTGCAGGGTCAGGTCGACATTGGACAACAGCAGCCGCTCGCCGCGGCGCAAGGCGAAATTACGAAGGGAGATCATCGGGGGAGGGGTCCATATAACCGGATGGAATGTGCTGGTAAGCACTGTTCCTGCGACGCAATTCTAGCGTTAACGAATACTTGACGTGTCCCGGGATGCGCAGTGGCCGACGTTCCTCTCTCCCACGTCCTCGCCGCGCGCGTCCCGGGCTCCCTTCCCGCCAGCGCTGATCCGGGCTAAATGGTTGCTGCTGCAACGTTTTTTCTGACGCCCGGCATTTGACAGGCACTGAATATCCCGTTAATTGCTGTATTGCGCACCGCAACAACCGCCGTCCGCCTCACCCCCGTGATGTCGATTCCGGTGCCGCCCCTGCCAACCGGAGCCCCATCCCGATGACCCGCAAGACCAGCCTGATCGCCGCCGCCGTCGCTGTCGCACTCGGTGGCTCTCCGTTCGTCGCCGCTGCCCAGCAGGCCGGCACCGCCGCCAACACCCTGGACACAGTGATCGTCACCGGCACCCGCGTGGCCGACCGCACGGTGGCCGAATCGCAGTCGCCGATCGACATCATTACCCCCGAAGCACTGCAGTCCACCGGCACCAGCGAACTGGCCACGGCGCTGTCGCGCGCGCTGCCCTCGCTGAACTTCCCGCGCCCGGCCCTGACCGACGGCACCAGCGGCGTGCGCCCGGCGCAGCTGCGCGGCCTGTCGCCGGACCAGGTGCTGGTGCTGGTCAACGGCAAGCGCCGCCACACCTCGGCGATGATCAACGTCAACGGCAGCATCGGCCGTGGCTCGTCGGCGGTGGACATCAACGCGATCCCGATCGCCGCGATCGAGCGCGTGGAAGTGCTGCGCGACGGCGCGTCGGCGCAGTACGGCTCGGACGCCATTGCCGGCGTCATCAACATCGTGCTCAAGGGCAGCGGCCGTGGCGGCAGCCTGGCGGTGGATTACGGCCAGTACTCGGCCGGTGACGGCAACAAGTACCAGCTGTCCGGCGATACCGGCGTCGAGTTCGGCAACGGCCGTGGCCGCGTGCACGTGGCCGGCCAGATCAGCCAGCAGGACGAGAGCAACCGCGCCGGCCCGTACCGCGGCACCACGCCGAACACCGGCAACTTCCCGAGCATCGGCCAGAAGACCTTCATCGTCGGCGACCCGCGCGTGGATGCCACCGCCGCCTCGGCTAACGCCAGCTTCGACTTCAGCGACCACGTGACCGGCTACGCCAGCGCGCTGCTCAGCAACCGCGACATCACCTCGTTCGCGTTCTACCGCTCGCGCAACCACAGCGGGCAGAGCGCGCTGCTGGCGCAGACCTACCCGGATGGCTACGTGCCGGAGATCAACCAGTATTCCAAGGACCGTTCGCTGGTGGCCGGGGTCAAGGGCAACACCGACAGCGGCTGGACCTGGGACCTGAGCCTGAACCACGGCGAGAACACCCTCGATTTCCACACCCGCAACAGCATCAACTACAGCCTCGGTGCGACCAGCCCGCGCTCGTTCTACGACGGCACGCTGAAGTACCAGCAGGACATCTTCAACGCCGACCTGACCAAGTCGCTGGACTGGGGCCTGGCCTACCCGGTCACGCTGTCCTTCGGTGGTGAGTACCGCAAGGAGAAATGGGACCAGAAGCCGGGCGAGCTGAACTCGTACACCGGCAGCGGCGCGCAGGGCTTCGCGGGCTTCACCCCGACCAATGAAGTGCATGCCGACCGCCACAACTACGCGGTCTACGCCGGCCTGGAAGCGGACCTGACCGAGAAGTTCTCGGCGGGCATCACCGGCCGCTACGAGGACTACTCGGACTTCGGCGACCGCTTCTCCGGCAAGCTGTCGGCGCGCTACGCGTTCACCGACAAGGTCGCGCTGCGCGCTACCGCGTCCAGTGGCTTCCGCGCACCGTCGCTGGCGCAGCAGGGTTACCAGGCCGTCACCAGCCAGTTCCTCAATGGCGTGTTCGTTGAACGCGGCACCTTCCCGACCACCAGCCCGGCCGCGCAGGCGCTGGGCGCCTCGCCGCTGAAGGCCGAGACCTCCACCTCCTACAGCCTGGGCCTCGTGCTGCAGCCGGTGGACCGCCTGTACATCACCGTCGATGCCTACCAGATCGACATCGACAACCGCATCGCGCTGTCGTCCAGCATCACCACCAACGCGGCTTCCAGTGCCCTGCTGGCCGGGTTGGGCCTGCCGCAGGTGACCGCGTTCTCGTACTTCACCAACGGCCTGGATACGCGCACCCGTGGCGTGGACTTCGTGTCCAGCTACACGGTGCCGTTCAGCGCCAGCAGCCTGGAGCTGACCGCGGCCTACAGCCTCAATGACACCGAAGTGCGTCGCGTCGGCGGCACCCCGGCGGTGTTTGGCACGCTGGGCCTGACCCAGTCGCTGATCGGCCGCGATGAGATCGGCCGCATCGAGGACAGCTACCCGCGCGACAAGGCGATCCTGAGCGGCACCTGGCGTTCGGATCACTGGGAACTGGGCCTGGCCGCCACCCGCTACGGCAAGTTCACCGTGCGCAACTCGGCCACCGCGCTGCGTGACCAGACCTACGGCGATGCCTGGGTGGTGGATGCCTCGGCCAGCTACAAGCCGAGCAGCAACTGGACCCTGACCGTGGGCGCCGACAACCTGCTGGACAAGTACCCGGACCGCACCGAAGACCTGCAGAACTCCACCTTCGGCATGCTGCCGTACAGCAACTACTCGCCGTTCGGCTTCAACGGCGCGTATGTGTATGGGCGGATCAAGTACACCTGGTAAGGGGTAGTGCCGGCCGCTGGCCGGCATTCCGTGGCCCGGGTGGGGTCAGATCCCTTTTCCTGCAGGAAAAGGGATCTGACCCCATTTGCCTGCTGGGTTTGCTGCATCTGGCGCATTAGGTGAAAATCGGGGCATCCCCCCGATTTCTGCGAGAGCCGATGCACCATGACACCGACCTGATCAACATCGTTGCCGTTGGCCTGGGGCTCGCCTTCATCTTCGGCGCGCTGGCCAACAAGCTCCGCTTGTCTCCCCTGGTCGGTTACCTGGTTGCTGGCATCTGTGTAGGCCCGTTCACCCCCGGCTTCGTCGCCGACCAGGCGCTGGCCAACCAGCTGGCCGAACTGGGCGTGATGCTGCTGATGTTCGGTGTCGGCCTGCACTTCTCGCTGAAGGACCTGATGGCGGTCAAGGCCATCGCCATTCCCGGTGCCATCGGCCAGATCGCGGTCGCCACCCTGCTCGGCTGGGGCGTGGCCTCGCTGATGGGCTGGCCGGCCATCCATGGCGTCATCTTCGGTTTCTCGCTGGCCACTGCCAGTACCGTGGTGCTGCTGCGGGCGATGGAGGAGCGGCGCCTGCTGGAGACCATGCGCGGCAAGATCGCGGTCGGCTGGCTGATCGTGGAAGACCTGGCCTGCGTGCTGGCACTGGTGATGATGCCGGTGATGGCCGGCGTGTTTGGCCCCGATGCGGCCAAGGAATCGCACTCGCTGGGCAGCGTGCTGGCCGACATCGGCTGGACCTTCGTGCAGCTGGGCCTGTTCGTGGCGGTGATGCTGGTGGTCGGGCGCCGGGTCATTCCGTGGATCCTGGAACGCATCGCCGGTACCGGCTCGCGCGAACTGTTCACCCTGTCAGTGCTGGCGATCGCGCTGGGCGTGGCATTCGGCTCGGCGACGCTGTTCGGTGTCTCGTTCGCACTGGGCGCGTTCTTCGCCGGCATGCTGCTCAACGAATCGGAGCTGAGCCACAAGGCTGCGCACGATTCGCTGCCGCTGCGCGACGCGTTCGCGGTGCTGTTCTTCGTCTCCGTAGGCATGTTGTTCGACCCCAACATCCTCGTCCAGCACCCCTGGCAGGTGCTGGCCACCGTGCTGATCATCATGTTTGGCAAGTCGGCCGCCGCGTTCTTCATCGTGCGTGCGTTCGGCCACCCGACCAGCACTGCGCTGACCATTTCGGCCAGCCTGGCGCAGATCGGCGAGTTCGCCTTCATCATCGCCGGTCTGGGCGTGGCGCTGCAGATCCTGCCGAAGGAAGGCCAGTCGCTGGTGCTGGCTGGTGCGCTGGTGTCGATCATGCTCAATCCGCTGGTGTTCGGCCTGCTCGACCGTTGGCAGGCCAAGCAGGAACAGCAGCCGCAGCCGGCGGAGCCAGAAGAGGCCATCGGTCCCTCGCGCGACCTGCGTGACCACGCCATCGTGATCGGCTACGGCCGCGTCGGCAGCGAACTGGCGCAGGTGCTGCGCGATCGCGGCGTGCCGGTGCTGGTGATCGATGACAACAAGGAACACGTCGAACAGGCGCACGCCAAGGGCCTGGCGGCGATCCGCGGCAGTGCCGCCGCCGACCGGGTGCTGGCCGAAGCTCATCCGGAGCGCGCCAAGATCGCGGTGCTGGCGATTCCGCAGCCGCTGGAAGCCGGTGAGGCGCTGGCCAAGCTACGGGCGATCAACCCGGACCTGACCCTGCTGGCACGTGCGCACAGCGATGCCGAGGTGAAGCACCTGCTGGAACACGGTGCCGATGGCACGGTGATGGCCGAGCGCGAGCTGGCCTATTCGCTGGCGGAGATGATCATGTCGACGCCGCCGTACCGGAATCTGGGGCAGCACAGCATTCCGGTGGTGTGAGGGGTGTGGGTGCGGCAGGGCTTGCAGCCCTGCACCTGCCAAAGCAACGGCAAAAGCAAGAGCTGACTATCCGTGGGATGGCGGGGAGGGTCCGGTTTCAGGGGGGTGAGGGCCATGGATTGCGCGACCCAGCCTCCATGGACGGATTAACGGCGTCCCCTGGAACCGGACCCACCCCGCCTTCGACGGTTCGCTGGCTGTCTCTTATAAAAAAATACGAGCCCACGAGACGGACTCCGATCTCGTTTGGCGGCTTGTGGGTGGAAAAAGGGGGGGGGGGGGGGGGGGGGGGGGGGGGGGGGGGGGGGGGGGGGGGGGGGGGG
>NZ_JASJSI010000105.1:10505-15361 GCF_030237085.1 Stenotrophomonas maltophilia group sp. Smal32 | reverse complement strand
CCCCCCCCCCCCCCCCCCCCCCCCCCCCCCCCCCCCCCCCCCCCCCCCCCCCCCGCCCCCCCCCCCCCGCCCCCCCCCCCCCCCCCCCCCCCCCCCCCCCCCCCCCCCCCCCCCCCCCCCCCCCCCCCCCCCCCCCCCCCCCCCCCCCCCCCCCCCCGGGGCGTATGCCCCCCGCCCCCGGGCGCCGCCGCGCAGGGGGGGGGGGGGGGGGCGTCGGCTCTACACCACGCGTACAGCGCCACTGGCCTAGCGCGCGGGCACCTCGGTGCGGATGCCCATCGCTTCGCGGTAGCGTGCGTACAGCGCCATCACCTTGTCCACATAGGCCAGGGTTTCGGCATACGGCGGCACGCCCTTGTAGCGGGTGACCGCACCGATACCGGCGTTGTAGGCCGCCGCCGCCAGCGGCCGGTCACCGTTGTAGCGGCGCAGCAGCGCGCGCATGTAGCGCGCGCCACCATCGATCGACTGCTGCGGCGAGAACGGATCGCGCACGCCGAATTCCTGCGCGGTCTCGGGCATCAGCTGCATCACGCCCTGCGCACCTTTGCTCGAGACCGCCAGCGCATCGAAGTTGCTTTCGGCATGGGCAATCGCGCGCAACCAGGCGTCATCCACGCCGGTAGCCTTGGCGGCGGCCTTGAACTGCTTGGCATGCTGGGCCAGCTGCGGTTTGCCGACCTTGCCAAGGCCCTCGTGGGCAGGCTCTCCCGGCGGCGTGGCCACGGTGAACTTCAGGAACACCTTCGAGCCGGGCAGGTTGCGGGTGGAGTAGACCAGCACGCCCTCCTGCTCGCGCTCGTACAGCACACCACTGAACACACCCATGTTGCCCCACAGGTTCGGTGTCTGGATGGCGTTGTCGTCGATTTCCCTGGGGGTACAGCGCGAGCCGGGTTCCGGGGCGGTGGCCAGGCTGACGGTGTTGCCCTGCACGCAGCGGTAGACGGTGCGTGCGGCGGCCAGCCCGGGCCACAGGCTGGGCAGCAACAACAGCGCGAGCAGGAAGGGGCGACGGGACATGGCGGCCGGATGATCCGGCCACGCCCGCTAATGTTGGGTGAATGGGGATGGGGCGGGTACCGGGACCCGCAACGGAACTGGAACTGGAACCGGCACCGGTAGCTGCACCGGTAGAGTCGACTGTTAGTCGACTATCGCGCGCAGCGCGGGGATTTGCGGTGGCCCATGGGAGAGCAGTCGACTAACAGTCGACTCTACCGATTTCCGACGTTCCGACGTTCCGACGTTCCGACGTTCCGGTTTCCGACGTTCCGGTTTCCGACGTTCCGATCTCCAACGTTCGCGATTTCCGGCATTGCCGCCCCCTCCGCATCCCCGGTCATTTCGCCGTTCTGCATCGCACCCAGTACCCCACGCCCAGCAGCACGAACCACACCGGGCTGGCCATCAACGCCTGGCGGGTGTCACCCTGCAGGCTCAGCAGCACCAGTACGCCGGCGAAGAACACCAGGCAGGCCCAGCACATGGCGACGCCGCCGGGCATCTTGAAGATCGAAGCAGCGTGGCGCTCCGGGTAGCGACGGCGATAAGCCATGTAGGCCACCAGGATCAGCGACCAGACGAAGATGAAGAGCACGGTGGCCAGCGTGGTCACCAGGGTGAACGCCGTCACCAGGTTCGGGATCAGGTAGATCAGCAGCGTGCCACCCAGCAGGCACAGGCAGGAGAACAGCAGGCCACGGGCCGGCACGGCGGCGCGTGACAACTTCGACAACCCGCGCGGGGCGTGGCCTTCCTCGGCCAGGCCGTACAGCATGCGGCTGGTGGAGAAGATGCCGCTGTTGGCCGACGACGTGGCCGAGGTCAGTACCACGAAGTTGATCAGGCTGGCCGCGGCCGGAATACCGGCCAGCACGAACAGCTGCACGAACGGGCTTTTGTCCGGCACCACCTGGCGCCACGGGGTGACGGCCATGATCGCGATCAGCGCCAGTACGTAGAAGATGATGATGCGCACCGGAATCGAATTGATCGCCTTGGGCAGGTTGCGCTCGGGGTCGGCGGTTTCGGCGGCGGTGGTGCCGACCAGCTCGATGCCGACGAAGGCGAACACCGCAATCTGGAAGCCGGCGAAGAAGCCAACCAGCCCCATCGGGAACATGCCGCCGTCATTCCACAGGTTGGACAGCGCCGCGGTGTGACCGCTGGGCGAGGTGAAGCCCCACGCCACCAATCCGGCACCGGTGATGATCAGCGCGCAGATCGCCACGATCTTGATCAGCGCAAACCAGAATTCCATTTCACCGAACAGCTTCACCGTCACCAGGTTCAACGACAGCAGCAGCATCACGCACGCCAGCGCCGGCTTCCAGGCTTCAAGCCCGGGGAACCAGAACTGCGCGTAGGCGGCAATCGCGATCACGTCGGCGATGGCGGTGACGATCCAGCAGAACCAGTACGTCCATCCACAGAAGAATCCGGCCCATGGGCCGAGCAGATCGGTGGAGAAATCGATGAAGGACTTGTAGTTCAGGTTGGACAGCAGCAGCTCGCCCATCGCGCGCATCACGAAGAACAGCATCGCGCCGATGATCAGGTAGACGAAGACGATGGACGGGCCCGCCAGGCTGATGGTCTTGCCCGAGCCCATGAACAGCCCGGTGCCGATGGCACCGCCGATGGCGATCAGTTGCAGGTGGCGGTTGGACAGGCTGCGGCGCAGGTGCTCGGGGGGCGTGGCGGGCTCGGTCATGGGCGCGGGAAGGGGCGGGTGAAGCGTTCGACGGTAGTCCTCCGTGCGCCGAAGCGCCAGCGCCGGATGGGCTGATTCCGTCAAACCTGGCCGCTTTCATCACAATGTGACGAATTGCCGGGTCATGCCCATTCCGCCCGGCCCGGCGCCATGCTCAGATAGCCGCACCTGCCCACGGACCGGCCCGACCATGCGCCCTGCCCTGCCTGCACTGCTGGAGCCCCGGCCATGAGCCGCCTGCGCGTCATCATCGGCGGTACCGCGCTGGCCCTGCTGGCCGCCGCGGTACCGATCGCCGTCATGGCCTACGCCACCTGGGACCGTGCCGTCAGCGTGGAACAGGAACGCCTGCGCGACATCGCCGTGCGCACCCTTCGGCGATCGGACCTGTCCTACCACGAGGCACTGCACGCCCTGCAGTCGGCGCAGGCCAGCGTGGCACAACCGTGCACGCCCGAGCATATCCGGCGTATGCAGACGCTGGTGATGACCACGCCGGCGGCCGACCAGATGGGCTATTTCGAAGACGGCAAGCTGCGCTGCACCTCGTGGGGGACTTTCCATTCGGACGTGAACCAGCCCAAACCCGACCACGTCACCAGTGATGGCGCGGGAATCGCGGTGGACGTGCGCCCGGAGGCCAGCGGCCGGCGGCAGATGCTGGCGATCCTGTATGGCAGCTACGACGTGCTGATGGATCCGCGCCGCTTCGTCGACGTCATCGTCGATCCGCACGTGCGCCTGGCCCTGGCCAGCCCGGATGGGCGCCTGTTGGCCAAGCAGAAAGGCATGGACACGGCGTTGCTGGAAGCCATGCTGCGCAATCCTGGCGAGGGCCTGGACCAGAACACGCTGTACGCGACCGCACGCAACGAGGAATGGCTGGCGATCGCAACCACGCCACGTACCGCGCTGGCTGCCACGTTCCGGCAGCAGGCGTGGTTGTTCGTGCCGCTGGGCGTCCTGCTGGCTGCCGCCGGTGCCGGCCTGGTGATCTGGCTGTCGCGGCGCCGCCTGTCGCTGCGCGGTGAACTGGCCACCGCCATCCGCCGCCGCGAACTGTACCTGCACTACCAGCCGATCATCGAGCTGGATACCGGCATCTGCGTCGGCGCTGAGGCATTGATCCGCTGGCAGCGCCCGGATGGCACCCAGGTGCGTCCGGATCTGTTCATTCCGCTGGCCGAAGAGGCCGGCATGATCGCCGACGTCACCGACCTGGTAATCGAGAACGTGGTGCGCGACATGCGCGAGTTGCTGGTTGCCGATCGCAGCGCGCACATCGCGATCAATCTCGCCGCCGAGGACATCAGCAGCGGTCGTGCGTTGAAGATGATCTCCAAGCACATGGCCGGCAGCGGCATCCTGCCGCAACAGATCTGGATGGAGGCCACCGAGCGCGGCTTCCTCGACCTGGACCGCGCCCGCACGATGCTGGCGCAGGCGCGGCGCGCTGGCCACAGCGTGGCCATCGATGATTTCGGCGTGGGCTTCTCCAGCCTGCAGTACCTGGAGCAGCTGCCGCTGGATGCGCTGAAGATCGACAAGTCGTTCATCGATGCGATCGGCACCGAGAGCGCGACCAGCCCGGTGACCCCGCACATCATCGACATGGCCAAGGAACTGGGGCTGTGGGTGGTGGCCGAGGGCGTGGAGACCGAAGCACAGCTGGCCTACCTGCACAGCCGCAAGGTGGAATTCGGACAGGGCTGGCTGTTCTCGCGACCGCTGCCCCGGGATGAGTTCGTGGCGTTCCACCACAAGCGGCAGCAGCGCTACGGCGCGGCGCGGGAGGACATGCAGAATCCGCGCAGCGTGCCGATCGAGCGTGAGGGAGTGGAGTAGGACGGCGAACGGCGGAGCCCCTCGTGGGGGGTCGCGTACTGCTATCCCAGGGTTGGCCGGGACGGGGGGGGTTGGGGGGGGCGCCGGTAAACCGGCCCTGGGGGGGTTGGCGGGGCCATCATCGCGCCGCCACCCCCCCCCACCCCCCCCCCCCCCCCCCAGTCACGGTCCTTCATCGTTCCACCCCCGAAAAAAACGATCAATTGAAAAACAAAAACAAAAAAAAATCCAAAACCCGGGGGCTGGGGTGGGGGGGTTCAAGCCCTGCCTGGTTGGGGTGTAACCCGGTGGTTCG
>NZ_JASJSI010000105.1:0-10495 GCF_030237085.1 Stenotrophomonas maltophilia group sp. Smal32 | reverse complement strand
TTTTTAGTTGTGGAGTTACAAAAAAACGGGCAAGCAGAGATGGGGCGGCGGCGGGGAGGGCAGCAAGAAGCCGCGCTGGGTGCAGATCTCGAGTTTGGTTGTGGTTTCGGAGGGCATCGGGCGGTGCCGGTGTGGGGGGGGCCTTTTGTGATAGCCGTGGTTGGGGGGGTCGGGTGGGTGGGGGGGGGGCGCCGTTAAGCGGGTGGTGGGGGGCTTGGCCGCGGCATCCATGCCGCGGACACCCCCGCGAACCCGACCGCCCCGGCCTCTGACAGGTTCCTGCAGCGTCCCACCCCGGAATCAACGGAAGAAGGCAAAAGCAAAAGCAAAAGCAAAGGCAAACGCGGGTCGCTGCGCTCGGTGGATCCACGCCATGCGTGGATGGCGTGAACCACGGTGGTGCCGGCTGCTGGCCGACACCACATCATCGATGATCGCCGCCTACGCCCAGGCCTTCGGTCGCGCCAGCAACCATGCAGCGGTCACCGCCAGCAGCAGCAACGGCAACCATCCCAACTGGGTGGGCCCACCGGCCTGCAGCAGCACACCACCCGCCACACCTCCCGCAGCAATGGCCAGGTTCCAGCCGGTCACCAGCATCGACTGCGCCAGATCCGCGGCGGCACCGGCACGGCGGGCGAGTGCGGTCTGGAACAGGGTTGGCACCGCGCCGAAGGCCACGCCCCACAGGATCGTTGCCAGCAGCAGTGCGGTCGCGTTGCCCGGCCACAGCAGCAGCGCCAGCACCGGCAGGATGAAACCGATCACCGCCGCCCACACCAGCATGCGCAGGTGGCGGTCCACGCCCCAGCCGGCAATACCGATGCCGGCAATCGCCGCCAGGCCGAAGGCCAGCAGCAGGCGGTCCAGCCACGGGCCCGCCCCCGCCTCCACTGCCAGCGGTTCGATGTAGGTGTAGAGCACGTTGTGTGCGAGCACGTACAGCACCATCACCAACAGTGCACTGCGCACGCCGGGCATGCGCCAGACCGCGCCCAGCGATGTGCGCTTGCCGGAACCCGCAGCAGGCAAGGCTGGCAGCGCCCAACGCGCATACGCCAGCAGCCCCACGCCCAGCACGCTCATCAATGCGAACGCCCAGCGCCAGCCAATCTGCTGGCCCAGCAGCGTGCCCGCCGGTACGCCCAGCGACAGCGCCAACGGCGATCCGACCATTGCCACCGCAATCGCCCGGCCCTGCAGCGAGGGCACCACCATGCGTGCGGCATAGCCGGCCACCAGCGACCACAGCAGCCCGCCGCTCACGCCCGCCAGGAAACGTGCGGCGAGGATCAGCGCATAGCTGCTGCTCAACGCGGTCAGCGTATTGACCACCACGAAGCCGGCAATCGCCGCCAGCAACAGCGGGCGTCGTGGCAGGCGCTGGGTCAGCGCGGTCATCGGCAATGCGGCCATCACCGAGCCCAGCGCATACACGCTCACCAGCTGCCCCACCGCCGCATCACTCACGCCCAGGCTGTCGCCCATCGGCCGCAATACACCGGCCGGCAACGTCTCGGTCAGCAGGGTGATGAAGCCGCCGCCGGCCAGTGCCAGCAGGCCGGCCCATGGCAGACGCGTGGCTTCACCGGCCGGGCTGGCCGCATCGATGGCATGGCCGCTCATCGTGCAGTCCCCAGGTCGGCATACACCGCATCACGCAGTTCATCGACAAAGGCGCCGTCCATGCCTTCGTACAGCGTGTTGGTCAGCGCTGCCACGCTCAGGCCGCGCGCAGGATCGACGAACCAGCTGTGGCCGTAGGCACCGCCCCACCGCCATGTACCTGCGTTCTGCGGCGTACCGCTGGCGGCCGCATCGCGCAGCACCGCAAAGCCAAGACCAAAGCCCCAGCCGTGCGGTTCCGGCGGCCCCTGCTCGCCCACCTGCGGGGCCGCCATCTCCGCCACCAGCCGGGGCGGCAGCAGGCCGGAACGCTGCCCGTCGCGCAATGCCTCCAGTACCCGCATCACCTCATCGGCGGTACCCACCAGGCCCGCGCCGGCCGAAGGGAACCGGCTGGCATCGGTCGCGCGGGCAAGGCTGTACTCGATGCCCACCGTGCCCTCGAACGGAGCGACCACCTCGCCTTCGCGCAGGCGGTGCGGCTGCGGTGTGTCGGTGACATACGGCGTGGCCAGCCGCGCCGCATCCTGGGTGGCGAAGGCGGTGTCACGCAGGCCCAAGGGCGCAGCCAGCAAGCGGGCGAACAAGGCCTGCAGCGTTTCCCCGGTTGCCGCTTCGGCCACTGCGCCGGCCACGTCCACGCCCAGCGAATACATCCACTGGCTGCCCGGTGAGAACAGCAGTGGCGCCTGCCCGATGCAGCGCACGTTCTCGGCCAGGGTCAACGGGTTGGCATCCATGCCGTCGCTGACACCCGCGCGCGCATAGGGGCCATCCGCATCGGCTTCGAGGAAGCGGTAGCCCAGCCCACTGCTGTGGCTGAGCAGCTGGCGCAGGCTGATGGGCGGCGTGCTGCCATCGGCCAGCGCCGGGCGGAAGTCCGGCAGCCAGCGCTGCACCGGTGCATCCAGGTCGAGCACGCCCTCGGCCACCAGGCGCAGGATCACCGTGGTCAACAGCGGCTTGCTCACCGAGGCCAGCCGGAACAGCTGGTAGCGCTGCATCGGTATAGCCGACTCGCGATCCGCCAGGCCCGTGGCGCTGGCATGGCGCAGCACGCCGTGCTCGCGCACCAGCACCACCGCACCGACCAGGCGCTGCGGGTGGACCTGCTGCAGCAGCCGCTGCACCGAAGGCAGTGTCGGCACAGGTTCGAAGGAAGGAGCGGCATTCATCGCGGTGATCCGTGGGGGAGAGGCCGCCACGTTAGGCAGCGTGCGTCCGCGCAAAAAGCCGGTTGCCGCTCCGGGCATCATGGACCGCGCAGTCCGCAATCGGCATGATGGCCGGAACCGCGGGGCCGCAACGGTTCGCGCGCCCGCCCGCATCACAGTGTTGCAAAGCCGGGACCGCCCGCTGCGCTCCTGCCCACCTACCCTGCTGTTTTCACCGCCCGCACGCCCATGTCAGTCCTGGACAACCTCGCCAACCTGCAGACCTTCGTGCATGCCGCCGACACCCGCAGCTTCGTCGAGACCGGGCGCCTGCAGGGCATTTCCGCCTCGGCAGCGGGCAAGTGCGTGGCGCGGCTGGAGCACGCCCTGGGCGTGCGCCTGTTCCATCGCAGCACGCGCAGCATCACCCTCACCGCCGAGGGCCAGCTGTTCCTGGCTCGCTGCCGGCGCATCCTCGACGAGCGCGACGCTGCCCGCACCGAACTGGCGCAGCCACACGCCTCGCCCCGTGGCACGCTGCGCATCGGCCTGCCGCTGGTGGGCGACCTGACCCTGCCGCTGATGGCCGAGTTCATGGCGGCGTATCCGGATATCCGCCTGGACCTGGACTTCAGCGACCGCCTGGTCGATGTCATCGAGGAAGGTTTCGATGCGGTGCTGCGCGTTGGCGAACCCAGCGACTCGCGGATGAACGCACGGCGGCTGGGCGTGTTCCCGCGGCGTGTCGTTGCCTCGCCGGGCTACCTGCAGCGCTGCGGCGTTCCGCGCACGCCGGCAGGCTTGATGCAGCACACGCTGCTGCACTATCGCTTCCCCACCACCGGCAAGCTGGAACCGTGGCCGATCCACTGGCCCGACGATGAAACGCCGCAGGAGCTTCCGGTGCACATGGTGGCCAATACCATCGAAGCGCGGGTAGCGCTCGCACTGCGCGATATCGGCCTGGCCTTCGTGCCGGTGCACTCGGTGCGCGATGCCCTGGCCGACGGCCACCTGGTCACAGTGCTGGACGAACACGTGCATTCCTGCGGCACCTTCCATCTGCTGTGGCCGTCGGGCCGACACGTACTGCCGAAGCTGCGGGTGTTCATCGACTTCGTCGGCGCCCGCCTGGGTACCGTGCCGTAGATCCACGCCATGCGTGGATGCGTCTCGCGGCGAAAGGAAGCCGAGCATCGGCTCGGCTCTACAGAACCGCCCGACCATCGGTAGCGCCGGGCCATGCCCGGCGGCCGCACGCCTGACCATTCAGCCACTGCCGCTATACTGGACGCTCATTCCTCCCAGAGGCTCGCGACCAATGCGCCATTGATGCCGCCGTCTTCCCAACAGACGGCCTGACTCTTCCCGCCCCTGCGCGCAGGGGAGAACCCGGCATCCATGGAGGTCGCATGACCCCGCATTCCCTCACGCTCGATCGCGTGTCGTATCGACTGGCCGACGGCCGCCCGCTGTTTTCCGATCTGTCGTTTTCCTTCGATCCGGTTGCCACCGGCCTGGTCGGTGCCAATGGTGCCGGCAAGAGCGTGCTGGCACGCCTGCTGGCGGGCCGGCTGTTGCCCGACAGCGGCCAGGTACGCGGCAGCGGCCGCGTATTCCTGTTGCCCACGCCCGGATATCCACCGTCCGGCACCGTGGGGGAGCTCGCCGGCGTCGGCGAGGAACTGGCTGCACTGGCGCGCATCGAAGCGGGCAGCGTGGACGAAGCCGACTTCGCCCGCGTCGGCGACCGCTGGGATCTGCGCGAACGCCTGCAGCAGCAATGGCAGGCATTGCGGCTGCCGGACGATCTCGATCCCGCCCAGCCCGCCGCACGCCTCAGCGGTGGCCAGGCGATGCAGGTGGCGCTGTCCGGTGCCTGGGCCAGCGACGCCGACTGGCTCATCCTGGACGAACCCAGCAACCATCTCGACGTTCGGCATCGACAGCAGCTGTACGAACAGCTGCAGCAATGGCGTGGCGGCCTGCTGGCGATCAGCCACGATCGCGAGCTGCTTGGGCACATGCAGCAGATCGTCGAACTGGACGCGCGCGGACTGCACCGCTATGGCGGGCCGTGGCAGCACTACGCCGACGCGCGTGCCGCCGAACGCGAAGCTGCCGCCGCCCAGCTCGACCACGCGCGCGCCCAGCACCGCCAGCAGCAGCGCAGCGCGCGTGAACAGCACGAACGGCAGCAGCAACGCCAGGCACGCGGCAACCGCGATGCGAAGCAGGCCAACCAGGCGCCGATCCTGCTGGGCCGGCAGAAGCAGCGCGCCGAGGCCAGCCATGGCCGTGCTCAGCAGGTCCAGGCCGAGCGCCTGCAGGCCAGCGCCGACCAGCTGCGCGCAGCGGCATCAGCGGTTCACGCGGCGCCGGAACTGGCGCTGTTTGCCGGTGAAGGCGAACGCGGCAGTTCACGCCTGCTGCAAGCGGAGTCGCTGGCGCTTCCGCATGGGTGCAGCGCTCCATTGCAGCTCGAGATCCGACGCGGGCAGCGCATCGCTGTGGTCGGTGACAACGGTGCTGGAAAATCCACCCTGCTGCGTGTGCTGGCAGGGCAGCTGCCTGCACGCAGTGGCACCGTGCAACGGCATGCGCCATTGGCACTGCTGGACCAGCAGCTGTTGGGATTGTCCGGCGGGCACAGCATCCTGGAGACGGTGCAGGCGGCGAACCCAGGTACCGATGTGGGAGAACTGCGCACGCGGCTGGCCCTGCTCGGGCTGGACGCACAGCGCATCCAGCGGGCAGCCAGCAGCCTCAGTGATGGCGAGCGGGTGAAGGGGGCGCTGGCCAGCGTGCTGTATGCCGATCCCGCACCCCAGCTGTTGCTGCTGGACGAACCCGGTAATGCGCTGGATCTGAGCGCGTTGCAGGCATTGGAAGAGCTGCTTGCTGCGTGGCCGGGGGCACTGATGATGGTCAGCCATGACCGGCATCTGCTGCAAGCATTGCGACCGACGCACGTGCTGCAGGTCACCGCCGACGCCTGGCAGTGGCGCGACGCACTGTAGATCCACCACGCCATGCGTGGATTCGATTCTGTAGAGCCGAGCCCACGCTCGGCTGCAGTAGATCCACGCCATGCGTGGATGGAATGGTCCTCCAGCCGAGCGTCGGCTCGGCTCTACAGGAACCGTTAGCTCAACGCTTCCACACCGGGAACGCCTGTGGCAACTGCTGCCACAGCAGCGGGCCCGCACGCAGTTCCTGGTCATTGAGCAGGCAGGCATCCAGCTCCGCACGCACCGCGCGCTCATCCATGTGCACGCCAATCACCACCAGTTCCTGGCGACGATCGCCCCACAAGGGATGCCACAGCC
Organism: Stenotrophomonas maltophilia group sp. Smal32; assembly: GCF_030237085.1. NCBI lineage: Bacteria > Pseudomonadati > Pseudomonadota > Gammaproteobacteria > Lysobacterales > Lysobacteraceae > Stenotrophomonas > Stenotrophomonas maltophilia group sp. Smal32. Next base: position 4,386 of record NZ_JASJSI010000105.1, on the reverse strand, counting down.
GCTGCATCGCCGCGTGCGCGGCCGAATCCGGGAATTCCTCCAGGCCCGGCAACGGTGCGCTCCAGCAGTCGGCCTGCTGGCGTGCCCAGCCAAGATCGCTGTAAGGCAGCGGTGTCGGCGGCAACAGCGGTGTGGTGTCCTCCATGCCCGCACGCACGCGATCGCGCGCGGCGTACCAGAATCCCGCCGCCTGCGTGCGCGTCGCTGCGCCCACGGTATTCAGTTCGCCCACCCAGTCCATGCGGTTGGCCAACCAGAACCAGCCCTTGCTGCGGATCACGCCGGGCATCCCCGACTGCAGCGCGCGGGCGAATCGCGCGGGGTGGAACGGACGTCGCGAGCGGTAGACAAAGCTGCCGATCCCGTACTCCTCGGTTTCCGGCGTGTGCTCGCCACGCAGTTCCTTCACCCAGCCCGGCGCACGTTGTGCACGCTCCATGTCGAAGCGACCGGTATCCAGCAGTTCGGCCAGTGGCACATCGCCGAAGCTGGACAGCAGCAGCTTCGCGTCCCGGTTCAGCCCACGCAGTACCGCCAGCGTGTCCTGCAGTACCTCGTCGTCCACCTGGTCCACCTTGCTGACCACGATCACGTCGGCGAACTCGACCTGCTCGCACAGCAGGTCAACCACCCCGCGGTCATCCTCCGGGCCGGCCTGCTGGCCACGCTCGGCCAGGCGTTGTGAAGAACCGAAGTCGGCAAGGAAGGCGCTGCCATCCACCACCGTCACCATCGTGTCCAGGCGCGCAATGTCACTCAGGCTGAAGCCGTGCTCGTCGCGCACCGCGAACGTCGCGGCCACCGGCATCGGCTCTCCGATCCCGGTCGATTCGATCAGCAGGTAGTCATACCGACCTGCATCGGCCAGGCGCCGCACTTCCTGCAGCAGGTCATCGCGCAGCGTGCAGCAGATGCAGCCGTTGCTGAATTCCACCAGCGTCTCTTCGGTGCGGCGCAGCTCGGCGCCACCTTCGCGCACCAGTTGTGCATCGATGTTGACTTCGCTCATGTCGTTGACGATGACCGCCACGCGCAGGCCCTCACGGTTGCGCAGGATCTGGTTGAGCAGGGTGGTCTTGCCGGCCCCGAGGAAGCCGGACAGCACGGTGACCGGAAGGCGGCGGTCGGCGCGGGAAACAGTGTTCATGTCGGAGCGGGTTGGCTGCGGAACGAAAATGTTACTGTATAACAATTGTTGCGCAAGGAACCTCCCCCGATGAAGTCACCTTCTGCCGCCCTGCTCGATGCCGGCGCGGTCGCCCTGTCCAGCCTGTGCCTGCTGCACTGCCTGGCGCTGCCCCTGCTCGCCGCCGTGTTGCCGCTGTTCGGCGCGTGGGCCGAAGCGGAATGGGTGCACCTGCTGTTCGTGGCCATCGCCCTGCCGCTGACCGGCTACGCGCTGTGGCGGGCCGAGCGCCGTCATCCGCTGCCCGTGCTGGCCTGGGCCACCGCCGGTGCCGGTCTGGGGCTGTTGCTGGCCGGCGCGCTGGCGCTGCCCTCGCATGACTGGGAAACGCCGATGACCGTTACCGGCAGCCTGCTGCTGGCGGCGACGCATCTCTGGAACGCGCGGCACCGGCACGCGGCACGCGGCACGCGGCGTAGAGTCGACTGTTAGTCGACTATCGCGCGAAGCGCGGGATTTCATGCCGCCTGAGCGGAGAGCAGTCGACTAACAGTCGACTCTACCCCCCACGGCCTATTTGCCGTAGCGGCGCAGCAGCTCCACCAGCACTTCGGCTTCGGCGGCCCGCTGTTGCGGGTCTTCCGCGCCCACCACATGCTCCTGAAGGTGCTCGTGCAGCAGCTCCATCAGCAGGCTGTGGGCAGCACCGCGTACCGCGGCGACCTGCACCAGCACATCCGCGCAGTCACCCGCCTCGCCCTCGGGCCTATCCAGCGCCTGTTCCAACGCCGCCACCTGGCCGCCGATACGGCGAACGCGGGTCAGCAGCTGCTTTCGATGCTTGTGTACATGGGCCATGGCGATATCGTATACCCTATGGGGGTATCCTTCCACCCCTGGTCTGCCCATGCATCTGGACGCCCTCGCCGCCGCCCGCCGCCACGAACACCGCTTCGACGACGGCAACCCGCTGGCCGAACGCAATACCCGCCGCGCCATGTGGCTCACCGTCAGCATGATGCTGGTGGAGATCGTTGGCGGCTGGTGGTTCAACTCCATGGCCGTGCTCGCCGACGGCTGGCACATGAGCTCGCACGCGCTGGCACTGGGCCTGTCGGTGTTCGCATACCGCTGCGCACGCCGCTATGCGCACGATCCGCGCTTCGCCTTCGGCACTTGGAAGATCGAGATCCTGGCCGGCTACACGAGCGCCATCGCCCTGCTCGGCGTCGCCGCACTGATGGCCGTGCAGTCACTGGAGCGGCTGTGGGTGCCGGCACCGATCCATTACGACGAAGCCATTGCCATTGCGGTCGTCGGCCTGGCGGTGAACCTGCTGTGCGCCTGGTGGCTGCACGACAGCCCGGGGCATGCGCATCACCACCATGGGCACGCCCATGGCGATCACCACGGGCATGACCACGCGCACCACGATCACGCGCATGGTCACGACCTGAATCTGCGCTCGGCCTACGTGCACGTTCTGGCCGACGCCGCCACGTCGGTGCTGGCCATCGTTGCCCTGCTCGGCGGCAAGCTGCTGGGCCTGACCTGGCTGGACCCGGTGATGGGCCTGGTCGGCGCGGTACTGGTCACGGTGTGGGCAGTGGGCCTGCTGCGCGACAGCGGCCGCATCCTGCTGGACGCGCAGATGGACGCACCGGTGGTGGCCGAAGTGCGCGAAGTGATCGAACAGGGCCCCTGGCCGGCACGCTTGGCCGACCTGCACGTCTGGCAGGTGGGCCGCGGCAAGTACGCGGTCAGCGCCAGCGTGGTCACCAGCGATGCCAGCCTGGATGCCGATACCGTGCGCAACGCGCTGGCCATCCACGAAGAGCTGGTGCACGTGACAGTGGAGATCCACCGCAGCTGATCCTGCGCGACCGCGGTCGAATCTGTAGAGCCGAGCCCATGCTCGGCTTGCCGTTGCCTTTGTAGCGCCGAGCCATGCTCGGCTGTCGCAGGCCATCAGCCGAGCACGGGCTCGGCTCTACAGTCAGAGCTTCAGCATCATCCGCAGCAGGTACATCAGCAGCGGCAGCGCGCTGATCACTGCGCCAGCAATGCCGATCCACGGCCAGCGCTCGCCGCGCACGCGCGAAGCCACTGCCAGGCCGCCGCCGACCAGCGCCGCGCCCAGCACACCCACGCCCAATCCCGCAGCCATGCCATTGCCGCCTGCGGCCGCCGCCGCCTGCGCAGCCAACGTGCCCGCGCCCCAGCCCACTGCAATGCCCAGCCAACTGGCCACGCCGCACCACGGTGCCTTGCCCTGCGCCATCCGAAAACCCCTGTGTTCTTGCCGAATTTCTGTACGGGCCGTGCCCGCCTGCTGCCTACACTAGCCGCACCTGCCCTGTAGGGACATCCCATGCGCACGCTCCGCCTGCTGCTGCCCGGTGCCCTCCTCCTGCTCACCGCCTGTGGGGGTGACGCCGGGCTCCCGTTCTCCGCCGATCCCCTGCAGGGCTGCTTCGCCACCAGCGCGCGCAAGCCGGCCGATTTCCGCATCGAGCGGGAAGGTGGCCAGTACTTCGTCTCCTTCAGCCGCGGCGACCAGTGGCAGCGCGAACCCAATGCCCTGCACAAGGCCTCCCGCAGCGAGATCAGCCGCTATTTCCGCGATGACGCCGAACAGATCGACGAGGCGCTGATCCGCATGGCCGGCGGCTTCGGCATCTTCCACTTCAACAAGGGCGCGACGTTGAAGGGCAAGGCCAGTGATAGTGACTACATGGCGCTGATGCTGATCGGTGCTGGGCCGGTGTATGCAGTGAAGTGCCCGTAAGACGCAATGATTCTAATGGCGGCGCAGGGCACTATAGGTACATCCTGTCTCCATTGAGGAGCGATGCCAATGCTGCTGTTTCTGCTGCTTGCGGTAAGCGCGCCAAAGACCCAAGGGGCCTATGACGAAGTCCGGCAGCTGCCCGATGGGCAGACCCTGATCATGCGCACCCTGGACTGGGATCTCGGTGATGGTCGCCATGAGCGCGTTACCGTGCATTGGCTGCTGCAGGAAGACGGCAGCCTGCGCTACGACTTTGATCGGCAGCCACCGGAAACCCAGGACGTCCATCGTCGGTCGTGCGCGCTGCAGGGCATGCAGCCATCACGTGGCGTCGGCATGATCTCAGGACAAGGAGCCACGCACGGCTTCAGCTGCACGAGCCAGCTGTAGAGCCGAGCCCACGCTCGGCTCCTGCCGTCTTCATCCACGCATGGCGTGGATCTAGAGCCGCAGCCACCCCGGGCCCCGG
>NZ_JASJSI010000104.1:3617-15364 GCF_030237085.1 Stenotrophomonas maltophilia group sp. Smal32 | reverse complement strand
GGGGGGCGGGGGGGGGTGGGGGGGGGGGGGGGCCCGCGGGCGGGGGCCCCGCGGGGCGGGGGGGGGCGCCCCCCCCCCCCCCCCCCCCCCCCCCCCCCACCCCGCCATCCCACGGAATGCAGGCCTTTGACCTTGACGTTGCCCTGGCCTCTGCGGGTGCAGGGCGCAGCCCTGCCGATAACCCCATTCAGGCAGGTAAGTGCAGGTCACAGGATAAACAGACGCCTTGTTGCCTCCGCCAATCGGGTCCACATTCCTGTGCAGGAGACGGGCCACCGCCCGTTGTCGAGACAACAGGAGCCCTGCATGTCCGCTGCCCCCAGTACTGCCATTTCCCGCGATCCGGCCACTGGCCAGCAGATCGCCAGCCATCCCTTCGCTACCGACGCCGAACTGGAAGCCATCCTGGATCGCGGCCAGGTTGGCTTCGCCGCCTGGAGCGCCAGGAGCCTGGAGCAGCGGGCCGAGGTGCTGCGCGCGATGGCCGCTGTACTGCGCCGTGATCGCGAGAAACTGGCTGCGCTGGCCACCGCCGAAATGGGCAAGGTCCAGGCCGAAGCGCTGGCCGAGATCGAAAAGTGCGCCGTGCTGTGCGACTGGTACGCCGACCATGGCGCGCAGTTCCTGCGCGACGAACCGACCCAGGTGCCGGACGACAAGGCCTACGTGTCCTACCTGCCGCTGGGCGTGGTGCTGGGCATCATGCCGTGGAATTTCCCGTACTGGCAGGTGATGCGGGCGGCAGTGCCGATCCTGATGGGCGGCAACGGCTTCCTGCTGAAGCCGGCCGAGAACATCGTCGGCACCGCGCAGCTGCTCGACGCGGCCTGGCGCGATGCCGGGCTGCCGGAGGGCACCTTCATCGCGGCCAACATCAGCCGCGAGGGCACCAGTCGCGCGATTGCCGATGACCGCATTGCCGCGGTGACCCTGACCGGCAGCGTGGCCGCTGGCCGCAGCATCGCCGCGCAGGCCGGGCAGGCGTTGAAGAAGGTGGTGCTGGAGCTGGGCGGTTCCGATCCGTTCATCGTGCTGGCCGATGCCGATCTTGATGCGGCCGTCGATGCGGCGGTGGCCTCGCGCTTCCAGAATACCGGGCAGGTCTGCATCGCCGGCAAGCGCATCATCGTCGAAGACGCGGTCTACGAACGGTTCGTGGCGCAGTTCTGCGAGAAGGTGCAGGCGCTGACCATCGGCGATGGCCGCGACCCGGCCAACCGCATCGGCCCGATGGCGCGCCAGGACCTGCTGGAACAGCTCGATGCGCAGGTACGCGCGTCGGTCGATGCCGGTGCGCAGCTGCTGGTCGGCGGGCACCAGCTGGATCGTCCGGGCGCGTTCTATGCGCCCACCGTGCTGGCCGGGGTGGAGCCGGGTATGCAGGCCTTCGATACCGAGACCTTCGGCCCGGTGGCCTCGATCACCCGCGCCCGCGACGCCGACCATGCGGTGGAACTGGCCAACCAGAGCGAGTTCGGCCTCAGCGGCAACCTGTGGACCGGCGACCGCGCCCGTGCGATGCAGCTGGCGCGCCGGCTGCAGGCCGGCGGCGTGTTCGTCAACGGTTTCTCCGCTTCGGACCCGCGCGTGCCGATCGGTGGCGTGAAGAAGAGCGGCTTCGGCCGCGAGCTCTCGCACTTCGGCATCCGCGAGTTCGTCAATGCGCAGACGGTGTGGTTCGACAAGCGTTGACGCACGGCTTCCATCCTTCCTGCAACGATCCACCATCAGTCCAGCGAAAAAAGGACGGCATTCCCATGTCCAAGGGTTCAGACCTGCTCGTCGCCGCACTTGAGAACGAAGGCGTCGAGCGTATTTTCGGCATTCCCGGCGAAGAGAACCTCGACGTCGTCGAGTCACTCCGCCATTCCAGCATCGAGCTGGTGATCACCCGCCACGAACAGGCTGCGGTGTTCATGGCCGCCACCTACGGCCGCCTGACCGGCAAGCCGGGCGTGTGCCTGGCCACGCTCGGGCCGGGCGCGCTCAATTTCACCACCGGCGCCGCCTACGCGCTCCTTGGTGCGTGGCCGGTCATCATGATCACCGGCCAGAAGGGCATCGTCGCCAGCAAGCAGGCGCGCTTCCAGATCGTCGACATCGTCAGCACGATGAAGCCACTGACCAAGCAGGCGCGGCAGATCGTCTCGGCACGCACCATACCGACCATCGTCCGCGAGGCATTCCGTGTGGCCCAGGAAGAGCGCCCCGGACCGGTGCTGCTGGAGCTGCCAGAGGATATCGCGGCCGATGAGGTCGAGGGCGTGGCGCTGATTCCACCGCACGCGGTGGACCGGCCGATTGCCAGCCCGGAGGCGCTGGATCGCGCGGCCGAGATCATCCGCACTGCCAAGCGCCCGCTGCTGATGATCGCCTCGGCCGCCTCGCGGCCGCAGTCCAGCGAAGCGCTGTCGGCGTTCGTGCTGCGCGCCGGCATCCCGTTCTTCACCACGCAGATGGGCAAGGGCGCGGTGGCGGGTGGTTCGGGCCTGTACATGGGCACTGCGGCGCTGACCGAACGCGACTACGTGCACACGGCCATTGACCAGGCAGATGTGATCGTGACCATCGGCCATGAGGTCACCGAGAAGCCGCCATTCGTGATGCGTCCGGGTGGGCCGACCGTGATCCATATCGGTTACTCGCAGGCGGCGGTGGAGCAGGTGTACTTCCCGCAGGTGGAAGTGATCGGCGATATCGGTCGTTCGTTGACCCAGCTGGCTGACCGCATCGAAGGTGCGGTGCCGAACGCCGATGCGCTGCTGCCACTGCGCGCGACCATCCTTGAGCATCTGGCCGACCGTGCCGAGGAGGTCGGTTTCACCCCGCAGCGGCTGGTGCATGACGTACGCCAGGTGATGCCGCCGGACGGCATCGTGGCGCTGGACAACGGCATGTACAAGATCTGGTTTGCGCGCAACTACCGCACCCAGGTGGCCAATACGCTGCTGCTGGACAATGCGCTGGCGACGATGGGTGCAGGTCTGCCGTCGGCGATCATGGCCTCGATCCTGTACCCGCAGCGGCGGGTGCTGGCGGTGTGCGGCGACGGCGGGTTCATGATGAACAGCCAGGAGCTGGAGACCGCGCGCCGGGTGGGCCTGAACCTGGTGGTGCTGATCCTCAACGACGGTGCCTACGGGATGATCCGCTGGAAGCAGGCGGTGGATGGCTTCACCGACTATGGCATGACCTTCAGCAACCCGGATTTCGTCAAGTACGCGGAAGCCTATGGCTGCAAGGGGCATGAGGTAACCGCCATCGAGCAGTTCATCCCGACGCTGGAGGCGGCGTTCAATGAGGGTGGGGTGCACCTGGTGTCGGTGCCGATCGATTATTCGGAGAACCAGCGGGTGCTGGTGGACGAGTTGCGGCAGGCGTTCCCGGGGAACAGGTAGATATCCAGGGTCCAGGCAGGGTCCCGGATGGGGTCAGATCCCTTTTGCCTCGCAAAAGGGTTCTGACCCCTCTCCAGGCCGGGGCAGGGCGGTTTTGGTATGCTGTGGGGCCGGCCGTGCCGGGCGCGACACCCCCCTCACTACACGATTCCCGCAGATCCATGAGCGAAGCTACCGATACCCCCCCCGTTGACGAAAACAAGTTGATCGCCGAGCGCCGCGAGAAACTCAAAACGCTGCGTGGGCAGGGCATCGCGTACCCGAACGACTTCCGTCGCGAAGACTTCGCCGGCCGCCTGCAGGAGGAGTTTGCCGACGCTGAAACCTGGACCGCCGAGGCGCTGGAAGGCAACGGACGCCAGGTGAAGATGGCCGGCCGCTTGATGGCCAAGCGCATCATGGGCAAGGCCAGTTTCGCGCAGATCCAGGACGAGTCCGGCCGTATCCAGCTGTTCCTGCAGGGTTCCGTACTGGGTGATGCCTACACCGCCTTCAAGGGCTGGGACGTGGGCGACATCATCGCCGTCGAAGGCGGCCTGACCCGCACCAAGACCGGCGAACTGTCGGTCAAGGCCGAGTCGATCCGCCTTCTGACCAAGTCGCTGCGCCCGCTGCCGGACAAGTGGCATGGCCTGGCCGACGTCGAGCAGCGTTACCGCCAGCGTTACGTCGACCTGATCGTGACCCCGGAATCGCGCGCGGTGTTCATCAAGCGCTCGAAGATCATCCGCGCCATGCGCGCCTGGCTGGACAACCGCGACTTCCTGGAAGTCGAGACGCCGATGATGCATTACATCCCCGGCGGCGCGGCGGCCAAGCCGTTCACCACCCACCACAATGCGCTGGACCTGGACCTGTACCTGCGCGTGGCGCCGGAGCTGTACCTCAAGCGCCTGACCGTGGGTGGCCTGGAACGCGTCTACGAGATCAACCGCAACTTCCGCAACGAAGGCGTGAGCACCCGCCACAACCCGGAATTCACCATGATGGAACTGTACGAGGCCTATGCCACGTACAACGAAATCATGGACCTGACCGAAGGCGTGATCCGTGACGTGGCCCAGGCCGTGAACGGTGGCACTGAAGTGGAATGGGACGGCGCGAAGATCGACCTGGGCCCGGCCTTCCGCCGCTGGCGCATGGATGAAGCGGTGCGCCACCACAACCCGGAAATCTCCGCGGCCGACTGCACCGACCGCGAGGCGCTGCTGCGCCATTGCGAGCGCTTGAAGATCCGCGTCAAGCCGTCTTACGGCTGGGGCAAGCTGCTGCTGGAGATCTTCGAAGCCACGGTCGAACACACCCTGATCCAGCCGACCTTCATCACCGATCACCCGGTCGAGGTCTCGCCGCTGGCCCGTGCCAACGACAACGATCCGGGCTACACCGACCGCTTCGAGCTGTTCGTCAACGGCAAGGAGCTGGCCAACGGCTTCTCCGAACTGAACGACCCGGAAGACCAGGCGCAGCGCTTCCAGGCCCAGGTGGCCGCGAAGGAAGGCGGCGACGACGAGGCCATGCACTACGACGCCGACTACATCCGTGCGCTGGAGTACGGCATGGCGCCGACCGGCGGCCTGGGCATCGGCGTTGATCGCCTGGTGATGCTGCTGACCGGCAGCAGCTCGATCCGCGACGTGCTGCTGTTCCCGTACATGCGTCCGGAGCAGTAAGTCGCTTTTCTGACTCCTGATTGTGCGCGCCGTCGCGAAACGAGACGGCGCATTTGACGCCTCCCGCACTCGGCGTATCGTTAATGCACTACCTTGACGTCCGTTATGGCTTGATCGGCGTCAGGGGGATGACGCGTTGTGGAGAGTCCGCTTCACAATGCGATGACGATCATGAACCGGGACGCATGACACGGGAGTCGGGCCGATGCAGGGTGCGAGCGTTCGCAGCAGCAGGGTATCCTCGCCTGCTGATGATCCAGCATGGTCGAGAAACCAGGCGGAGTACGCGTTGAACATCGTCATTGTTGACGACCAGACGTCCGCGCGGACGATGCTGCGTCACGTCATCGAAGACATCGCGCCGGAATTGAGCGTGCATGACTTTGGTGATCCGCTGACCGCATTGGCCTGGTGCGAGGCGCATCCGGTCGACCTGCTGCTGCTCGATTACCGCATGCCGGAGATGGACGGGCTGGAGTTCGCCCGTCGTTTCCGTCGCCTGCCCAAGCACCGCGACATCCCGGTGATCCTGATCACTGTGGTCGGTGACGAGCCGATCCGGCAGGCGGCGCTGGAAGCGGGTGTCATCGACTTCCTGGTCAAGCCGATCCGCCCGCGCGAACTGCGCGCGCGCTGCTACAACCTGCTGCAGCTGCGCCAGCAGACCGAGAACGTGAAGCAACGCGCGTTGTCGCTGGAGCAGCGCCTGTTGGCCAGCATGCATGAGGTCGAAGAGCGCGAACGCGAGACCCTGTCGCGATTGGCGCGGGCGATCGAGTTCCGTGATGCCGGCACCAGTGCCTACCTCGAACGCATGGCACGGGTTGCGGGGCTGATCGCCGAGCAGCTGGGCCTGCCCGAAGACGACGTGCGCTTGATCGAGATGGCGGCGCCGCTGCATGACATGGGCAAGATCGCCATTCCCGATGCGGTGCTGCTCAAGCAGGGCAAGCTCAACGACGAGGAGCTGGCGATCATGCGCCGGCACCCGCGAATCGGCCATGAGCTGCTCAGTGGCAGCCAGAACCGTTTCATCCAGGTGGGCGCGCTCATCGCGCTGCGCCACCACGAGCGCTATGACGGCAGCGGCTATCCTGATGGCCTGGTCGGCGAGGCGATCCCGCTGGAAGCGCGGATCGTTGCTGTCGCCGACGTGTTCGATGCACTGATCTCACCCCGTCCGTACAAGGAAGCATGGACCATGGAAGCGACACTGGCTTATCTGTACGCCCAGCGTGGGCGACTGTTCGATCCGCGCTGCGTGGATGCGCTGATGCGCGGCCGTGAGCAGCTGGACCAGATCTGCGCCGAGCATTCGATGGCGTCCGCACGCCCGGGGCTGGGCGCGTGAAACGCCTGCTGTCGCGGCTGCGGCTGCGCCTGTCCCAGCGGCAGGACAGCGAGCACGGCCAGCAGATTGTCCGTATTGTCCTGATCAGCCTGATCCTTGCCTACGTGCTGTTGCCGGCGCCGCGCCACGACCTGCCGCATGGGCAGTACGTGGGTGTGTTGGCGATCGTGCTGACCGGGTTGAGCCTGTCCCTGCTGCTGTTCGGTTGGCTGCTGTGGCGACCGGCACGTTCCGACGCGCGCCGCGTGCTTGGCATGCTGGCCGACTACGGCCTGATCGCGGCCGGCATGGTGCAGATGGGTGAGCCGCTGGCCTGGGTCTACATCGTTGTGATGTGGGTGACGGTCGGCAACGGCATGCGGTTCGGCAACCACTACCTGTACGTGGCAGTGGCAATGGCCTTGGTGAGCTTCGGCTTCACCGTGCTCCAGACACCGTACTGGATGCAGAATTTCCGCTTGGCCATCGGCCTCTGGCTCGGACTGGCCGCAGTGCCGCTGTACTTCTCCACGCTGCTGCGGCAGCTGACCGAAGCGATGGCCGAGGCCCGGCGCGCGAGCGAGGCCAAGAGCCGCTTCCTGGCCAACATGAGCCACGAGTTCCGCACCCCGTTGAATGGGCTCAACGGTATGACCGAAGTGCTGGCGACCACGCGCCTGGATGATGAGCAGCGCGAGTGCCTCAGTACCATCCAGGCGTCTTCGCGCAGCCTGCTGGCGCTGGTGGAGGAGGTGCTGGACATCTCTGCCATCGAGGCCGGCAAGCTGCGGGTGGTGGCAGAGGATTTCGCCGTGACCGACGTGATCCAGGCGATCGGGTTGATCCTGATGCCGCAGGCCAGGGCCAAGGGCCTGGATTACCGGGTGAAGGTTGCCGACGGCGTGCCACCGCGCGTGCGCGGCGACGTCGGGCACCTGCGGCAGATCCTGTTGAACCTGGCGGGCAACGCAGTCAAGTTCACCGACCACGGCCGGGTCGAGATCCGTGTCGGTGTGGTGCATGCTGATACCAGTGGCGCGGTGCGGTTGCGCTTCGATATTTTCGATACCGGCATCGGCGTGGCGCCGGCGATGCGTGCGCGCTTGTTCGATGCCTTCGAGCAGGCGGATGTGAGCATGGCGCGCCGCCATGAGGGCACGGGACTGGGCACGACCATCGCCAAGGGCCTGGTCGAAGCGATGGACGGCGACATCGGCTATCTGGAGAACCCGCCGCGCGGTAGTCACTTCTGGGTCGAGCTGCCTTTCGCGCCACCGCAGCCGATGGTGCCGGGCGCGGTCCCGACCCTGTCCGGCGAGGAGGACGCGGGGCCCGGCGGGAACGTGATTGCCTTTGCCGATCCATTCCTGCGTCATCGCGCGCGCGTGCGCAGCATGCAGATCCTGGTGGCCGACGACCACGAGGCCAACCGCATGGTCCTGCAGCGCCTGCTGCAGAAGGCCGGTCACCGGGTGCTGTGCGTCGACGGTGGTGAAGCCGTACTGGACGCATTGGCCGACAGCGAGTTCGATGCGGTCATCGTCGATCTGCACATGCCGGGCATGAGTGGGCTGGACATGCTCAAGGAACTGCGCGTGATGCAGGCCGGCGGTGGTCCGCGCACGCCGGTGCTGGTGCTCAGTGCCGATGTCACGCCGGAGGCGATCCAGCGGTGCACCCAGGCCGGTGCCCATGCATTCCTGGCCAAGCCCGTGGTGGCGGTACGGCTGCTCGACACCCTGGCCGAGATCGCCAGCAATGCCCAGTTGAGGACCATGGCCGCGCCGGTCGTGCGACCCGCGGCGCCGTTGCAGGATGGGGTGCTCGACAGCAGCGTGCTGGACGAGCTGGCGTCACTGGGAATGGGTGAAGGGTTCGAGCGTGAGTTCATCCGCCAGTGCCTGGAGGACGCAGCGAGCTGCATGGGCAAGGCCGAGCAGGCGGGTGAAACCGCGCAGTGGGAGGTGTTCCGTGAGCAGTCCCATGCGATCAAGGGCGTGGCCAGCAACCTCGGACTGATGCGCGCGTCCAACCGTGCCGGCGAGTTGATGCGGATGGCCGACTGGCAGTTGAAGGCCGAATGGCGCGTACGCCTGGGTGTGCTGCAGGACGCCATCAAGGAAGGCCGGCGTGCGCTGGATGCGCGCGCCGAGCGCCGCCTGCGCGGTGCCGCCGAGGATGGTGAGGCGCGCTGAGCCTGGGCGTGTGGTGTCATAAAAAAAGCCCGGTGGCCAACCGGGCTTGAACCCATCCTGGGGGAGGGGATGAATCAGGCCGCGTCGAGACCGGCGCGACGGGTCTGGGCCTTGATCAGGCGATCCATGGTACGCAAGGAGCGGTCGCCAAGGGCGAGGGCGGAATCGACCCATACCTTGGTGATCTCCAGCAGTTCGTCGTAGCTGACCGCCTGGGCAATGCTGCGCGCGGCGTTCATTGCCAGATAGGACTGCGGGGTGCGTTGCTGCTGGCGGATCAGCTCTTCAACCGCGGCACGACCTTCGCCCTTCTTCGCCAGTACATCGACGATACCCAGCGCATGCATTTCCTCGGCGCTGTAGACACGGCCGTCAAGGATGATCTTCTCGGCCAGGTGCGGTGACACCCGCCGGCACAGGAACGAATAGGCGCCCATGCCGGGGAAAAGGCCGAACAGCACTTCGGGCAGGCCCATTCCGCTGCCTTCCTCGGCCACGATGGTGTGGCAGGCCAATGCCATTTCCAGGCCACCGCCAAGCGCGTCGCCCTGGATCAGGGCGATCGAACGCACGTCGCCGCCGAATCCGGTGTGCAGGTGGTGCACGCCTTCCACGCACCGCTGGGCGTAGTTCAGCAGGAGGTCGCGGTTGCCTTCGCGGATCAGGCGGGTGAACAGGTCCAGGTCGCCCCCCAGGTTGTAGGCGACGGCATCGGACGCCAGCACGAAATGCCGCAACGTGCCGCTGTGGCGCTCGGCGGGGCTGCGGGTGATGGCGGCCATGAAGCTCCACATCTCATCGAGCATGTCCTTTCGGCAGCACGGACGGATGCCGGTGGCAGCATCGGCATGCATGAACAACCAGTGGGCAGTGCCGTCGGCGCTGTCCTCGGTACGGATGGTGGCAAAACGCGAGCCGCTGCTCGGCAGCTTTTCGATGGTACTCATGGAAGGGTCCTCGGCATGCGGCCCGCAGAGTCAGGTGGGTGGCCGGCGGGCCGAACGGTCCACACACGCGGCGATGCTACACCGCCACCGGGGCGCCGCATGCGAAAGGGCCCGGAACGTTTCCGTCCCGGGCCCGATGCCGTTCAAATTGCCCGAAACCCTTACTGGGCGGGCGTATCGCGGAGTTCGCGGCGGAGGATTTTGCCGACGTTGGTCTTCGGCAGCTCCTTTCGGAATTCTACGATTTTGGGGTGTTTGTAACCGGTCAGGTTGGCCCGGGCATGTTCCTTGACCATTTCGGCGGTCAGGTTCGGGTCCTTCTTCACGATGACCACCTTGACCACCTCACCGGACTTCTCGTCCGGCACGCCGACCGCAGCCACTTCCAGCACGCCGGGCATCATCGCGATGACATCCTCGACTTCGTTCGGGTACACGTTGAAGCCGGACACCAGGATCATGTCCTTCTTGCGGTCGACGATGTAGAAGAAGCCCTGTTCGTCCATCTTCGCCATGTCGCCGGTGTGCAGCCAGCCGTCGGCGTCGATGGCCTTGTCGGTTTCCTCCGGACGCTGCCAGTAGCCCTTCATCACCTGCGGGCCCTTGATGCAGAGTTCGCCGACTTCGCCCAGCGGCAGGATGTTGCTGTTGTCATCCTTGATGCAGGCATCGGTGGACGGGATCGGCAGGCCGATCGAACCGTTGTACTCGGTGAGGGTAAGCGGGTTGATGCAGGCCGCCGGCGACGTCTCGGTCAGGCCATAGGCCTCGACCAGGGTAACGCCGGTCACCTTTTTCCAGCGTTCGGCCACGGCGCGCTGCACGGCCATGCCGCCGCCCAGGGTGACCTTCAGCGACGAGAAGTCGACCGTGTCGAAACCGGGGGTATTGAGCAGGCCGTTGAACAGCGTGTTGACGCCGGTGATGGCGGTGAAGCGCACCGACTTGAGCTCCTTGACGAAACCCTTCATGTCGCGCGGATTGGTGATCAGGTGGTTGCAGCCACCGAACTTCATGAAGACCAGGCCGTTCGCCGTCAGTGCGAAGATGTGGTACAGCGGCAGGGCGGTGATGATCCACTCCTTGCCCATCTCGATGCCCGACGCACTGATCCAGGCCGAGGCCTGCTGCATGTTGGCGATCAGGTTGCGGTTGGTCAGCATCGCACCCTTGGCCACGCCGGTGGTGCCGCCGGTGTACTGCAGGAAGGCGATGTCGTCGTGGTCGATCTCGACCGGCGGGAGCGCGTGGCGGCTGCCCAGCGTGAGTGCCTGCCTGAAGCGGACGGCACCCTTGACGTGGTAGTTGGGCACCATCTTCTTGATGTACTTCAGCACGAAGTTGACGATCGCGCCCTTGGGGCCGAGCAGGTCGCCCAGGCCGGTAGTGATCACGTGCTTGACCGGCGTGTCGGCGATGACCTGCTCGACGGTATCGCCGAAGTTGTCGACCACGACCAGTGCGGTCACGCCGGCGTCGACCAGCTGGTGCTTCAGCTCGCGGGCGGTGTACAGCGGGTTGACGTTGACCACGGTGAGGCCTGCGCGCAGCACGCCGAAGGTGGCCACCGGGTACTGCAGGCAGTTGGGCATCATCAGGGCGACGCGGTCACCCTTCTTGAGCTTGAGCTCACCCAGCAGGTAGGCCGCGAACTGGGTGACCAGCGCATCGGTCTCACCGTAGGTGAGCACCTTGCCGAAGCTGGAGTAGGCTGGACGGTCGCGGAATTTCGCGACGGAAGCGTCGAAGACCGAAGCTACCGAATGGAACTCGTTGACGTCGATCTCGGCGGGAACGCCTTTCGGATAGCTCTGCAGCCAGGGACGATCCAGACTCATATTCCCCCTCCAGGAATCGTGATGTATTAGGTTTCGGCCCTGAGCGTAGCGACAATGGCCGTTCATTGCAGCATACCCCGCCGTAGGGAAAACGCGAAGAGGGGTTTGCGTGCCGCATTGTGCGAACGCGTCAAACGCCGCCGGGGTTTGGCCCGCGGTTTCCTAGCCAGGACCCGCCGGGTTGAGCCCGGGCAATCCCGGGGGTTTTTTTAAACTTATACGGTGGGTCAACCCCTCTTTGGCAACCGTGTACCAATTGGCATGTTTTTATGGGGGGGTGTGGCGGGCCCCGCGGGGGGGGCGCGGCAACACAGGTCCCCCTTATATACCCAGAATTTTATTTGGTCGGTTTTTTTTTTAGGCACC
>NZ_JASJSI010000104.1:0-3607 GCF_030237085.1 Stenotrophomonas maltophilia group sp. Smal32 | reverse complement strand
TTCGGGGGGGAACGGGTTTGGATATACGTCTCCCCCAAGGAACAACCAAGAATAATAACCCCCAGCCAGATAGGTTTTTTTTTTTGTTTGCGCCCGTTAGGTTACCAACATGGCGGTTAATTTCAACAAACCCCCCCGTAGGAAAACCCCCAAGGGGGGTTTGGCGTCCCGATTGGGGCAACCGGTAAAACCCCCGCCGGGAGGCCCCCGCCGCACCCCCGCCCCGCCCGCGGGGGGAGGCGCGCGCCCAGCCCCGGCGGATGTTTCACCGTGAGCGGCTGGCTCAGCCCTGCTTGCGCACCGGTGCACCATTGGCCTTGTAGTACGGCGCGGTGCTGCGGGCCAGCGGGGTGCGGCCGCGGATCACGTCGGCCAGCTTCTCGGCCATCATGATGGTCGGCGCGTTGAGGTTGCCGGTCACGACCTGCGGCATGATCGAGGCATCGACGATGCGCAGGCCTTCCAGGCCGTGCACGCGGCCCTGGCCATCGACCACCGCCATCGGATCATCGGCGTGGCCCATCTTGTTCGAGCACGACGGGTGGTAGGCGGTCTCGGCATGCTCGCGGACGAACGCATCGATCTGCGCGTCGGTCTGCAGCGCGCTGCCCGGCGAGATCTCGCGGCCGCTGTAAGGGGCCAGTGCCGGCTGCGCGAAGATCTCACGGGTGATGCGGATCGCCGCGCGGAACTCGCGCCAGTCCTGGTCGTGCGACATGTAGTTGAACAGGATGCTGGGATGTTCGCGCGGGTCCTTGGAACGCACGTGGATGCGGCCGCGGCTGGGCGAGCGCATCGAGCCGACGTGCATCTGGAAGCTGTGTGCCTTGATCGGGTTGGAGCCGTTGTAATTGATCGCCACCGGCAGGAAGTGGTACTGCAGGTTCGGCCAGTCGAACTCGGCGTCGCTGCGGATGAAGCCACCGGCCTCGAACTGGTTGCTGGCGCCGATGCCGGTGCCCAGGAACAGCCACTCGGCACCGATCGCCGGCTGGTTGTACAGCTTCAGTGCCGGCGCCAGCGAGACCGGCTTCTTGCACTCGTACTGCAGGTACATTTCCAGATGGTCCTGGAGGTTGGCGCCAACGCCCGGCAGGTGGTGCACCAGGTCGATGTCCAGGCTGCGCAGCAGGTCGGCCGGGCCGACGCCGGAGCGCTGCAGGATCTGCGGCGAGGCGATGGCACCGCCGCACAGCAGCACTTCGCGACGGGCAGTGGCACGCTGCGGCTGGTCGTTGTGCAGCCACTGCACGCCCACCGCACGCTTGCCCGAGAACAGGATGCGGTCGGTCAGCGCGTGGGTGACGATGGTCAGGTTCGGGCGCGGCTTGGCCAGGTCCAGGTAGCCGCGGGCAGTGCTGGAGCGACGGCCCTTCGGGGTCACCGTGCGGTCCATCGGGCCGAAGCCTTCCTGCTGGTAGCCATTGAGGTCGTCGGTGCGCGGGTAGCCGGCCTGCACGCCGGCCTCGACCATCGCGGCGAACAGCTCGTTGTTGCCGGCCTTCGGCGTGGTCACGCGCAGCGGGCCATCACCACCGTGGTAGTCGTTGGGGCCGATGTCGCGGGTTTCGGCCTTGCGGAAGTACGGCAGGCAGTCCAGGTAGGTCCAGTCTTCCAAGCCCGGCATGCTGGCCCAGTTGTCGTAGTCCATCGCGTTGCCGCGGATGTAGCACATGCCGTTGATCAGCGACGAGCCGCCCAGGCCCTTGCCGCGGCCGCAGTCCATGCGGCGGTTGTTCATGAAGGGCTCCGGATCGGTCTTGTACGCCCAGTTGTAGCGCTTGCCTTGGAGCGGGAAGGCCAGTGCCGCCGGCATCTGGGTACGGAAGTCGAGCCGGTAGTCCGGGCCACCGGCTTCCAGCAGCAGCACGCTGACATCGGCATCTTCGGTGAGGCGGGTGGCCAGCACGTTGCCGGCCGAACCGGCGCCGATGATGATGTAGTCGTACTCGTTATGGGTGCTCATGGGTGTCTCCTGCAGGCCGGGGCGCGCTGCATGCAGGCGTCCGGGCGGAATGTCGGATCGGCACGATGGCCGGACGATGGGGCGCGCGCAGGGCGCGCCGGTCAGAACACGCTGGCGTAGTCGCCCAGCTCGACCTGCACCGACTTGATGCGGGTGTAGTGGCCGAGGGTGGAGATGCCGTTCTCGCGGCCGACGCCGGATTCCTTGTAGCCACCCACCGGCATTTCGGCCGGCGATTCACCCCAGGTGTTGATCCAGCAGATGCCGGCTTCCAGGCGGTGGATGATGCGGTGGGCGCGGCTGACGTCCTTGCTGACCACGCCGGCGGCCAGGCCGAAGGTGGTGTCGTTGGCGCGGCGCACCACTTCGTCCTCGTCGTCGTAGGCGAGGATGCTCATCACCGGCCCGAAGATCTCTTCGCGGACAATCGTCATGTCATCGCGGCAGTCGGAGAACACGGTCGGCAGCACGTAGGCGCCATTGGCCAGCGCGCCTTCGGTGGCACGGCCGCCGCCGGTCAGCAGGCGGGCGCCTTCGGCCTTGCCGCTCTCGATGTAGCGCAGCACGTTTTCCATGTGCGGGAAGCTGGTCAGCGGGCCGAAGTTGGTCTCGGCGGCCATCGGGTCGCCGATGCGGATGCGCTTGACGCGCTCGACAACGGCGGCTTCGAACGCGGCCAGCATGCTGCGCGGCACGAACACGCGGGTGCCGTTGGTGCAGACCTGGCCGGAGCTGAAGAAGTTGGCCATCACCGCGATGTCGGCGGCGCGGTCCAGGTCGGCGTCGTCGCAGATCACCAGCGGCGACTTGCCGCCCAGTTCCATGGTCACTTCCTTCAGCGACGAGGAGGCGGCGCTGGCCATCACCTTCTTGCCGGTGGCGACGCCGCCGGTGAAGGAGATCTTCTCGATCACCGGGTGCTCGGTCAGCCACTGCCCGATCTCGCGGCCCGGGCCCTGCACCACGTTGAACACGCCGGCCGGCACGCCGGCTTCGGTGTAGATCTCGGCCAGCTTGATTGCTGTGAGCGGGGTCACTTCGGACGGCTTGAACACCATCGCGTTGCCGGCGGCCAGCGCCGGGGCCGACTTCCACATGGCGATCTGGATCGGGTAATTCCAGGCGCCGATGCCGGCTACCACGCCCAGCGGCTCACGGCGGGTGTAGAAGAAGCTCGATTCGCGCAGCGGCAGCTGGATGCCTTCGATGGCGGTGGCCAGGCCGGCGTAGTACTCGACCACGTCGGCACCGGTGACGATGTCCACGGTGGTGGTCTCGGCCAGTGCCTTGCCGGTATCCAGGGTTTCCAGGTGGGCCAGCTCGTCGTTGCGCTCGCGCAGGATCTCAACGGCGCGGCGCAGGATGCGCGAACGCTCCATCGCGGTCATCGCGGCCCACACCTTCTGGCCTTCGGCCGCGCTCTGCACGGCGCGCTCGACGTCGGCCTGGCTGGCGACCTGCACCTCGGCGATCACTTCACCGGTGGCCGGGTTGACGGTCTTGAAGGTCTTGCCGCTGGTGGCGTCGACGCGCTGGCCGTGGATGTAGAGCTGTTGGACGGGCAGGGTGGTCATGGGGCGTACTCCTTGGAAGGGGGCGGGTGCTGAAGCGCTTATAGCGCGCCAGCCTGCAACTGGAAGT
>NZ_JASJSI010000103.1:0-15702 GCF_030237085.1 Stenotrophomonas maltophilia group sp. Smal32 | reverse complement strand
TCCGGCTACGCCCGGTTTCCGGTAGATGCCGACCTTGGTCGGCGCCGTAGGGAGAAGCCGCAAACGGGAACGCTATCGGTGTGCCGAGCAAGCTCGGCACCTACAAAAATGCCGCCTGCAAGGGCGGTATTTTCGTTCCGGCTACGCCCGGTTTCCGGTAGATGCCGACCTTGGTCGGCGCCGTAGGGAGAAGCCGCAAACGGGAACGCTATCGGTGTGCCGAGCAAGCTCGGCACCTACAAAAATGCCGCCTGCAAGGGCGGCATTTTCGTTCCGGCTACGCCGGAACTGTAACGCTGCGCGTTACTGCTTGAGCGGAATCACACGAATTTCGACACGGCGGTTCTTGGCACGGCCCGCATCGGTGCTGTTGTCGGCAATCGGGTACGACTTGCCGGCGCCCAGCGTTTCGATACGCACGCTCTGCACGCCCTGGCCGATCAGGTACTGCGCGACCGAGTCGGCACGTTCCTTCGACAGGCGGTTGTTGACCGCGTCGCTGCCGATGCTGTCGGTATGGCCGACCACTTCGATCATGGTCTGGTTGTAATCGCGCAGGGTGCCCGCCACGCCGTTGAGCGACCCGTAGAACTGCGGCTTCAGGGTCGACTTGCCGAAGTCGAAGGTGATGCCGTCCGGCAGGTTCAGCATGATGTTGTCGCCCTGGCGCTGCACATCGATGCCGGTGTTGGCGGTGCGCTCGCGCAGCGCGCGTTCCTGGCGATCCTGGTACTGGCCGACGGCGGCGCCGCTGAGCGCACCGATACCGGCACCGATCAGGGCATGCTGACGACGCTCGGTGGCGCTGTCGCCGGTCAGCAGGCCGGCTGCCACGCCAATGGCGGTGCCGATCAGGGCGTTGCGGCCGGTGCGGTTCTGCTGCTCGGTCGGGTTGCCGTACTGGTCACTCTGTACGTAGGAGCCGCCGGTGGCGCAGGCCGACAGGACGGCCGCACTCATCAGGGCCAGTGCGACGTTGCGGGTGGTGTTGCGGATCATGAGATTCTCCTTGGTTTCCGGTCGGCCGGCGGCCTGCGGGCGCAAAGAGAATAAACAGCCCGATGCGATGCCGGAATGATGATCGGGCACCGCGACAGGCCCACGTTCAGCTAACTGACCGGATCGCTCAGGTCGCTCTTTACCCTGCCCCCGACTGGCGGTAAGCCGCCAACGCGGCGTCGCGGCCCGCGGCCAGATCCACCAGCGGCGTGCGTGGATAGCCCGGTGCATGCGCCGCCAGCAGCAACGGATGCTGCCAGGGCGCGAATCGTGCCTTCACCGGCAGTGCGGCCAGTTCGGGCACCCAGCGGCTGATGTACCGAGCCTGCGGATCGAATTTCTCGGCCTGGGTCACGGGGTTGAACACACGGAAATACGGTGCGGCATCGGCACCGGTTCCCGCCACCCACTGCCAGCCCATCGTGTTGTTGGCCAGGTCGGCATCGAGCAGGGTGTCCCAGAACCATCGCGCGCCATGCAGCCAGTGCGCACGCAGATGCTTGCACAGGTAGCTGGCGACGATCATCCGCACCCGGTTGTGCATGTAGCCGGTGTGCCACAGCTCGCGCAGGCCTGCATCGACGATCGGCACACCGGTGTTGCCGCGCTGCCAATCGCGCAGCTGCGCGTCACTGGGCGTTGCCCATGGGAAGCGATCGAAGCGCGGGTTGAGGTTGTCGGTGGGCGTCTTCGGGAAGTGATGCAGCAGGTGGTAGGCGAAGTCGCGCCAGCCCAGCTGGCGCAGGTAGCCATCGATGTCGGCGTCGGTGCCGGCACTGCGCAGCCCTTCCAGCGCGTGGGCGATGCGCCAGGGTGCGATTTCGCCGAAATGCAGGTGCGGCGACAGCCGCGAGGTCCCGACCCGGTCCGGCAGGTCGCGCTGCTGGCGGTACCCGCGCAGGGCACCGTCTTCAAAGACGGACAGTGCTTCCAGCGCACCTGCCTCGCCTGGCTGCCAGTGCTCCCAGAAGCCGGTATCCCAGTCCAGTGCTGGCGCCAGCTGCAGCGCGTCCAGCGCGCGGCTGTCGACCTCATGTGCCGGCAGTTTCTCCGGTGCAGCCTGCAAGGCTGGCAACCGCCAATGGCTTAGCACGTTGCGCCAGTACGGGGTGAATACCTTGTACGGCTGCCCTTGCTGGGTCGCGATGTCCCAGGGCTCGAACAGCAGGCTGCCATTACAGCTCTGCGCATCGATGCCCTGCTCGCGCAGCGTGCGCTTGATGGTGGCATCACGAGGTTGCGTGGCCGGCTCGTACTTGCGGTTCCAGTACACGGCTTCTGCGTCGCTCTGTTCGATCAGGGCCTGCAGCGTCGGCAGGCTGTCACCGCTGCGCAGCACCAGCGAGGACCCCCGCGCGCGCAGGTCCGCATCCAACGCGGCCAGTGATCGGTGGCGCCACGCATCGGAGGCGGCACCCGGCGCCCAATCGCCTTCTTCGTGCGGCGCATGGATGTAGACCGGCACCACGTCGTGACCGGCATCCAGCGCGGCCTGCAGGGCCGGATTGTCCTGCAGCCGCAGATCACGGCGGAACCATACCAACGCTACCGACACAGACACCGCCTTCGTTGTGGAAGGCGGACATGATAGCCAGCGACGGTGAAGGCGTTGCACGCAGACGCCGTCTGCTAGGCTGCCGGGCCGCTCCTCGTTGGACCCCGCCATGGATGATCTGCATGCCCCATTCGCCCGCTTCGGCCTGCTACGGGCCCAGCACGAGGGTGACTGGCAGGGACCTTTCCCGCTACCGCCTGTATTGGCATGCTTCTACGCGCAGGTCGGACCCCTGGGTCATGAGATCAATGCGAAGGTGGGCAACGCCGGCATCACCCTTCCGGGCCTCGATATCTGGATACCGCCGCTGCAGCGCCTGTGGAGTCACCAGGCCGGCTATCGCTGGCACGGCATCAGCGGCGAGCCGATCCAAGACTGGCCATCGAACTGGCTGGTGATTGCCGATCGCAGTGCCGATCCGTTCATCCTCGACCTGGATGATGGCCACGTGCTGTTCAGCCATCACGGCGCCGGCCTGCGGGATGCCGGCGAGATCGCTGCCGACGTACCGACCCTGATGGCTGTGCTGGCGGCGGCCGGCACGGTATACCTCGGTGCCGGCGATGACCTCTACAACGACGATGACGATGGCGGCATCCGTCCTGAACACCAGGAGGCAGCCGTACAGGCGGTGGCCCGGGTACTGGGCCACCGCCTGCAGGCCGAGTCGTTCATCGAGATGTTGCTGGACTGAATCCACGCATGGCGTGGATCTACTTTTCGAAGCGCTGCATCGCCTCGCTGATCAGTGCCCGCGCCTCGGCGGCGTTGCCCCAACCGTTGAGCCGCACCGGGTTGCGCCCGGCCGGCAGGTCCTTGTAGACCCGGAAGAACGCTTCGATGCGCTGTCGTTCGATCTCCGGCAGATCGGCCAGGTCGCGGATGTTGGCGTAGGTCGGGTCAACCTTGTCGGTCGGCACGCCGATGATCTTCTCGTCGTGCTCGCCGCCGTCGATCATCTTCAGGTAGCCGATCGGCCGGAAGCGCACGATCACGCCCGGGTACAGGGGTTCACGGGTCAGCACCAGCGCGTCCAGCGGATCGTTGTCGCCAGCCAACGTGCGCGGCATCGAACCGTAGTTGGCCGGATAGGCGACCGGCATCGACTGGAAGCGGTCCACATGCACCAGGCCGTCTTCCTTGATCTCGTACTTGGTGAAGCTGCCGGCCGGAATCTCCACCGCCAGATTCACTTCCTGCGGGGCTTCCCTTGGTTGGGCCACCAGGAACGGATGCAGCACGGTATCGGCAGCGGTCACCGCTGTCGCGAGCAGGAGCAGGGCCCCGCCGATGGCAGCCATGGGGACAAGACGGCGTACGGTTTTCATCTGGATCTCCTCATTCCCAGCAGCGATCAGCGCGGCCCTTGGCAGTCTGCGCACGCGGGCAGTCACGCGGCGTGATGCGGCCTTCGGTCAGCTCCATGCGCTGTTTCCCCCCCTTGGCATCGCGGCGCAGTTCGAAGGCATCGTAGAGACGGCCGGTCACGGTGCGCGCTTCATAACGCAAGCGCTGCGGGTCGATGTTCAACACCTGGAACAACTGGGTGTCTTCGGCCACTGGGTTCATCGTCCTGCGCGCTTCATCGGACAGGCGGTACTGCTTCGGTCCGGCTACAGTCACCACGTACTGAGGCGTCGCGGCCTGCCCTTCGCCACGGCGACCATAGGTGTGATCGTGGCCCTGCAGCACCAGATCGACGTTGTGGCGGCGTACCACCGGCAGCAGCACGTCGCGCAGCGCGGCGTTCTCGCGGCCTTCGCGCGGCGAATAGAACGGCTGGTGCAGCAGTACGAGGGTCCACGGCTGCAGATTGCCGGTCAGCACCTTGTCCAGCCACTGCGCCTGTGCCTTGGCCGTGCCAAGGTCGAGTGCCGAAGTGCCATCGACCACCGCCACGCGCACGCCCTGCGCATCGAACCAGTAGCTGGTCTGCCGTGCGGCGGCAGCACCATTGCCCGGCAGCGCGAACGTCACCGGCCAGTGCCTGCCCAGCACGCGGCGCTCCTGCGGGGTGTCCTCGAACTCCTCGAAATACTCGTGGTTGCCGATCGCCGGCGCCACCAGCGTTTCCTGCGCGAGCCAACCGGTGGCGGCAAACCACTCCCCCCACTCGCTGTCATCCATGTTGTCGCCGCCGCTGACCAGATCGCCAGCGAACAGGCTCAGGCGTGCCCCGGGTGCGGCCTTCTGCGCAGCGCGCACCAGGCGGCTGACATGGCTGACGTTCTTGTTCTGGGTATCGCCGAAGTACAGCAGGGTCAGCGGCTGGTCGGGCGCAGCCAGCGTGCGCAGCTGGTTCCAGGCGCTCCAGCTGCCATTGCCCTGCACGCGGTAGACGTACTGCGTATCCGGCTTCAGGCCATCGATGTCGGCGCGATGATGGTGCGATACACCGTTTTCTGTCTGCAGTGTGCGGGTCGTCGCACGGATCTGGCGGATGCCCTCGATGGCGGGTGAATCACCGGCCAGGGCGATTTCCAGCAGCGGCGCCTGCACACTGCCGTCGGTGCGCCAGGCCACGGCGAAACCGTGGCTGGGATCGGCTGCAGGCGAAGCCACGATGCGGTCAGGCACCGTGGTTGCCGCGTAATGGCGGCTGCCCGCCGGCACCTGGGTGTTCGGTTCAGCCGCCGCGAACGACAGCGACGGCACGGCCAACAGCAGGCCAAACACCAGCGTGCGCATCACGCAACGCCGGCTCATGCGCCACACTCCAGCGGCAGCGCCAGCTGCTTGGCGATGCTCTCCCAGTCGAACGCCACCACGCCCTGGTCGTCGTGCACCGCGTACAGCGCACCATGGGGGAAGCGCGCGCTGGGCTGCTGCATCATCCAGATGCCATCGGTGTTGGCCACGGTATTGCCCTGGAACGCGCCGACGGGCTTCAGGGTATGGCGGTCGAACAAGTGGAACACGCTGCGCTGCTTGCCCTGTTCGGTGGTGATCCACCAGCCGTCCTTGCCACAGGTGCGCAGGGTCACGCCTTCGGCCTGTGCCTTGAACACATCACGGCCGAAGGTGGTGCCGGTGAAACGCCCCGCCAACGTGTAGACCTTGAACTCGCTGGCGTAGCTCTCGTCCTCCTCGGCGATCAGCAGGCGGTCGTTCTCGGGGTCGCCCCAGATCGATTCGACCACGCGCAGGGCGCCGGCCTCCGTGGTGTCACCAATGCTGGCCACAAGTTTCGCTTCGACCTTCGCACCGTCGCGGGTCACGTGGTACTGGCGCACGCGCTTGTCCAGTTCCTCCAGCGGCGGCAGGATGTCACGGCCCTGTGCATCCTCGCCGTTGTCCCAGGAGTCGGTGACGTAGACGCTGTAGCCATCGGCACGGCGGTCGACCCACAGCCCGTACGGCTTGCGCAGGTCGTCCGCAGCGAAGGTCGCCAGAGGGGTGAAGTCCGGAAGGCCCAGTACCTGTACGCGGTGATTGTCGCGCTCCACGATCCACAGCAGATCGTCGGTCACCGCGATGCCGTTTGGGCGGTCGAACTGCCCTGGCGCGGTGCCGCTGCTGCCTACGTCGCGCAGGTGCTGGCCGCTGCTGCCGTCGTAGACCACCAGCTTGTCGGTGGCCTTGGCAGTGGCGATCAGCCACAGCTTTCCGTCAGGTGCACGCCAGGCGGCGGGCGAATCGATGTTGTCGGCCGGCGTCATCGGCGAAAGGAATGCCTCGGCGATGGTGGTCACCGCACGCTCGGCCGTGGCCTTTGCCCCGGGCTTGGCCACGGACGGATCGTTGCTGGAGCCCGGCGTGCAGCCCGCCAGCAGGGCAGCCGTCAGCGCCGCGGCCATGACGGTGATGCGACGCCCCATCACAGTGCCACCTTCAGGCCCAGCACGTAGGTACGGCCATACTCTTCCATCTGCAGCGTGCGCGAGCGCGTGCCCTGGTACAGCTCAAGCGGCTTGTCCAGCAGGTTCTGTGCTTCCAGGTACATGCT
This sequence comes from Stenotrophomonas maltophilia group sp. Smal32, assembly GCF_030237085.1. Taxonomy (NCBI): domain Bacteria; kingdom Pseudomonadati; phylum Pseudomonadota; class Gammaproteobacteria; order Lysobacterales; family Lysobacteraceae; genus Stenotrophomonas; species Stenotrophomonas maltophilia group sp. Smal32. The sequence goes on along the minus strand of NZ_JASJSI010000103.1, from coordinate 9,202 downwards.
CACGCGTGGAGTGAACCTGTAGTCCAGCGAGAAGTCGAGCTGGGTGTTCGGCGCAACGTAGATGTCGAAGGCGCGGCCCTTGCCGATGCTGTCCAGGTACTCGCTGCGGTATACCGCCGCCAGCCGCGTACTCAGACCGTACTTCTCATAGCCGATATGGGCACTGTAGACGTGCTTGGAGGCACGCGGCAGGGTGAAGTCCTCGCCTGGGCGGTCCTTGATGCCGGCATCGAACGTGGTGTCCAGCCAGGTGCCGCTGGCACCGACCAGCAGTCCATCCAGGCCGGAAGGCAGGAAGGCCAGCTGCTGCTGCCAGTTGAACTCGGCACCACGCACGGTGGCCTTGCGGCCGTTGATCGGCTGGGTCACGTCGAAACCGCCGTAGGCCGGATCATTGGTGCGCACGGTTTCCACGATGTAGCCGTCGATCGACTTGTGGAACAGGCCCAGCGAGACGATGCCGCTGGTGCCGATGTACTTCTCCACCGACAGGTCAATGTTCTTCGATTCGTACGGGTCCAGTTCCGGATTGCCCAGGCGCACTTCCTCGTCACCCCGGCTGTAGCCCACGCGCGGTGAAATGTCACCGAACGAGGGGCGCGATACGGTCTTGTTGGCCGAGGCACGCAGCACCCAGTCGTCTGCGGCGTCGTAGCGCAGGTGCAGGCCCGGCAGCACGTTGGTGTAGCTGCTGTTGGCCACGCGCGGGGTGACGGTGAAGCTGCGGCCGTTGGCCGCCACGTCCACCTGGTTGCCGGTCGCCTTGAACTGGGTGTTCTCCACGCGCACGCCGCCGATGATGCGCAGTGCGCCGATGTCCCAGGTACCCATCGCGTAGCTGGCGAAGATGTCCTCGCTGGCCACGTAGTCTTCTTCCAGCGAGGTCATCGCGTTGCCGCCAATGTCCTGCGGTCGGGCGCTGTACTGGCTGCCATTGGCCGCCCAGAACGCGCGCATCGCCGCCGAGTCCATGCCGTCGCCCAGGTTGCCATGGCGGTGTTCGGGCGAGGAGGTGCTCCAGCTCGACAGCGCGACCTTCGGGCCGACCCGCAGTTCGTTCTCGTCGACATTGACGTCGCGGTCGCGCCAGCGGCCCAGCAGGCCGATCTTGATGCTGCCGCTGTCGCCGTCGAAGCGCACGTTGACCTGCGCGCTGTGTTCCTTGTCATTGACCTGCTTGGGCGAGAGCACGAAGCGGTCGAAGGCGTAGTTGCTGTTGTCCAGCCACTGCGGATTGTCGAAGCTGTAGCTGGGCAGGCGGCTGCTCTGGTCAAGCGTGCCATTGAAGGCCTTGCCGCTGAGCTTGAAGCGCGCTTCCATCTCATCGTTCACCCGCTCTTCGGTGCGGGTGTAGCCCACCTTGTAGTCGACCACGGCGTTGGTCAGCTTGTTCTCACCGCCCAGGCTGGCCGCGAAGGTGTTTTCCTTCTTGGTGCGATAGCGCATGCGCTTGTCGATCGAATCCTTCGGCATGCCATCCAGGCGGTACTGGTCCGTGCCGGTCTTGACCATCTTCGCGTCGTCGAAGTTGAAGATCACGCGCTGGCGGGTTTCGGCATCGTCGAACTGGCTGTACAGCGTGCGCAGGTAGTACCTGCTGTCTTCGTTCGGGCGCCAGTCGAGGTTGAGGTTGGCGCCGATGCGCTTGCGCTCGATCTCGTACTTGCGGTGCTGCAGGTTGATCGCGGTGACGTCGCCCGGTGCGGCGTCATCCTCGCCGTCGTACTCCACTTCGGTATTGTCCGACTCGAACTTGCGCTTCTGGTAGTTCACGCCCAGCGCCACGCCGAAGGTGTCGTTGAACACTTCGCTGTAGTTGAAGGCCGCCTTCGGGCTGGTTTCACCGGACAGCTGCTGATGGCTGCCTTCGATCTTGCCACGCAGGCTGCGGCCGTCACGGTCGAAGGCCGAGGCCGACTCGACCAGCACCGCGCCGCCGATGGCGTCGCCGGGCATGTCCGGGGTGGGTGACTTCACCACGCGCAGGCGCTCGGTGGAATCGGACGGGATGACGTCCAGCGGGGCGGCGCGACTGGAATCCTCCGGCGTACCCACGGCGATGCCATCCACGCTGACGCTGTTGAGATTGGCATCCAGGCCACGGATCACCACGAAGCGGCCCTCGCCCTGGTCGCGGGTGACGCTGATGCCCGGCAGCCGCTGCAGCGACTCGGCCACGTTCTTGTCCGGGTACTGGCCCAGCGCGTCGGAGGACACCGCGTCTTCGATCGCGTCGCTGCTGCGCTTGAGGTCCACTGCGCGGATCTGCGATTCAAGCTGGGCGCGCACTTCAATGCGGTCCAGGTCGACCGCATCGGCGGCCACGGCGCCGGTGGCGGCGACCGCCTGCTGCCCGGCGGCCTGCAGCGGTGCGGCAGCCCCCATCGCCAGGGTCAGGGTGATGGCAACGGCCAACGGAGTCTTGATATGCACTGGGAATCCCCATTCCTGTTAAGAATGGGTCTGCACGGTATGTCCGCAAGGTTGCATGGCAATGACATGCATCTGCACATTTCATGCAGGCCGTCTCCGGCCCCGGTTTGGGGTTGTGCGCCCAATCCGGCAAAATGGCGGCCTCTCTCCTTCTTCCCCTTCCCGACCATGAAGATCGTCGAAGTGCGCCACCCGCTGGTGCAGCACAAGATCGGCCTGATGCGCAACGCCGCGCTCAGCACCAAGGATTTCCGCGAACTGGCCAACGAGCTGGGCACCCTGCTGGCCTACGAGGCCACCGCCGACCTGGACACCGAACCGCACACCCTGCCCGGCTGGGCCGGCCCGGTCACCGTGCAGCGCATCGCCGGTGCCAAGATCACCGTGGTGCCGATCCTGCGCGCCGGCCTGGGCATGCTCAGCGGCGTGCTGTCGCTGATCCCGGCCGCGCGCGTCAGCGTGGTCGGCCTGCAGCGCGATGAGGAAACCCTGCAGCCGGTGCCCTACTTCGAGCGCCTGACCGGCCGACTGGAAGAGCGCGATGCGCTGATCCTGGACCCGATGCTGGCCACCGGCGGCACCCTGATCGCCACCATCGACATGCTCAAGCGTGCCGGCGCCCGCCGCATCAAGGGCATCTTCCTGGTGGCCGCGCCGGAAGGCATCGAAGCGGTCAAGGCCGTGCACCCGGACGTGGAGATCTACACCGCGGCCATCGACGCCCAGCTCAACGACAAGGGCTATATCCTGCCGGGCCTGGGCGATGCCGGTGATCGCATCTTCGGTACCCGCGTCGGTTGATCCGGCGAACCGGGGTCAGAGCCCTTTCGTGCCGAAAGGGATCTGACCCCAGGCGCTACCCCAAGCGCTGTACTACAGGCCGGCTGCGGCGGCCGGGGCACGTTTCTTCACGTGGCCTTGCTGCCAGCAGGCCAATGCTCCGCGCACCCGCCACCGCTTGGAGTGTCCCCGATGAAAGCTTCATTCCTGCTGGCTGCTGTCCTGCTGGTCAGCCTGCCCCTGGCCGCCAATGCCACCACGCCGCAGCAGCAGCGCATGGCCGACTGCTCGGCCAAGAACAAGGGCCTGAAGGGTGACGCCTACAAGACCGCGCAGAGTTCCTGCCTCAGTGGCCACGCCGCCGAAGCCAAGCCGGCCAATGCGCAGCAGGAACGCATGCGCAAGTGCAACGCTGACGCGGGTGCCAAGAAGCTGGCCGGTGATGCGCGCAAGACCTTCATGAGCAGCTGCCTGAAGGCCTCGTAGCATCGCTCGTCCAGTTCAATCGAATGGGGTCAGAGCCCGTTGCGCAGCAACGGGATCCGACCCCGATAGATCGCAGCCAACTGTCAGAGGCGGGGCTGCAAGCCCCGCCGACAACACCCCTCACCCCAGCGCGCGCGCCTTCAGTTCGCCCTGCTCGTGCAGGGTCACGAAACGGCCTTTGTCATCGCGCCCCAGCTGCGCCAGTGCCACCTGCGGATCGTGGGTGAAAAACAGATGCACGTTGCGCGCCAGCTTGTCCTCAAGGAACTGCCGCTTCTCGTCGATCAACAGTTCGGCGTTGCGGTCGTAGCCCATGGTGATCGGTACGTGCACCCAGGAGCGGCCGGGAATCAGGTCGGCACAGAACACCACCCCGCCGTGCGCATCCTCGCCGGCGTGCGCATGGCCGACGATCTCGGCCAGCATCAACCCCGGCGTGTGACCATCGCTGTAGCTGAAGCGGACGCTGCGACCCAGTACCTTCGAGTACTCGCCGTCCACCACTTCCAGGCGGCCACTGGCCTGCAGCAGGCCAGGCAGCTCCGGAATGAAGCTGGCGCGGTCGCGCGGATGCGGCTGCATGGCGCGCTGCCAATGCTGCGCACCGACCACATAGGTCGCGTTGGGAAACAGCAGTTCCGGCTCACGCCCTTCGCTCCACGCCGCCAGCAGGCCACCGGCGTGATCAAAGTGCAGGTGGCTGAGCACCACCACGTCGATATCCTCGTGCTCGAAACCGGCCTCGCGCAGCGAATCGATCAGCACGTGCTGGCTTTCCTGCACACCGTAACGCTCGCGCATGCGCGGATCGAAAAATGCGCCGATACCGGTTTCAAACAGCACTGTCTTGCCTTCCAGCGGGCTGGCAAGCAGCGCACGGCAGGCCAGCTCGATGCGATTGAGCTCGTCCGGTGCCGCCCATTTTTCCCACAACGCACGCGGCGCGTTGCCGAACATCGCGCCGCCATCGAGGCGTTGCGAGTTTCCACGAATAGACCAGAGTTTCATGGGCTGATTATCGGCGCCGGCTCGTTAAATAATCGCTAGGAAGAAAACAGAAAACCCCGCCGTGGCGGGGCTTCAAGGTTTGCGTCCGCCGGGCATGGCCCGGCGCTACCGCCGCATCAGCGGGCCGGCACGACCTGGGCGCTGCCGACCGGGTTGCGCGGGTCGCTGCCGCCGAACAGTCTATTGGCCTTGCGGTCCCATTCCACGGTCTGCAGGTTGCCCCACACGTGGCTGGAACCGCGGCCGCCGGCGGCGACGTTGCCCGGCAGGTCGATCTTGTGGCCCATCGCCTGCAGCTGCTTCACCGTCGCCGCGTCGAACGCATCGTCCTCGGCTTCGATCAGGTCCGGCAGCCACTGGTGGTGGTAACGCGGCAGCGCGGCAACCTGCTGCGCATCCAGCCCGGCGTCGTAGCCGAGGATGCCCAGCAGCACCATGGTGATGATGCGACTGCCACCCGGGGTGCCCAGCACCACCACCTTGTCGGCATTCTCCATGAAGGTCGGCGTCATCGAACTGAGCATGCGCTTGCCCGGCTTCGGTGCATTGGCCTCGTAGCCCATCACACCGAACGCATTGGGCGTGCCCGGCTTCAGCGCGAAGTCGTCCATCTCGTTGTTCAGCAGCACGCCGGTGCCCTTCGGAATCAGCCCCGAGCCGTACAGCAGGTTGACGGTCTGGGTGGCGCCGACACGGTTGCCGTCGCGGTCGATGATCGAGAAGTGCGTGGTCTCGTCGTCTTCCAGCGGGGTCGGATTGCCCGACAGCAGGTCGCTGGGCGTAGCCTTCTCCGGATGGATGGTGGCGCGCAGGCCCTGTGCGTAATCCTTGCTGGTCAGCACCTTCTGCGGGATCTGCACGAAGTCCGGATCGCCGAGGAAGAAGGTGCGATCGCGGTAGGCACGGCGCATCGACTCCACCACAAGGTGGGTGCGGTGCGCCGGGTCCATCTTGTTGATGTCCCAGCCTTCCAGGATCTGCAGCATGCTGGCCAGCGCGATGCCACCGGACGACGGCGGCGGCGCAGTGGTGATCTTCCAGCCGTTGTAGTTGAACACGATCGGCTCGCGCTGCTTCACGCGGTAGCCGGCCAGCTCTTCAGCGGTCCACTTGCCGCCAGCCTGCTTCACCCCGGCCAGCAGCAGTTTTCCGGTCTGGCCCTTGTAGAAGCCATCAAAGCCACCCGCGGCCAGGCGCTCCAGCGTCTGCGCCAGTTCCGGCTGCTTGAACAGGTCACCGGTGGCGATCGGCTTGCCGTTGCGCAGGTAAACCTCGCGCGTGCCGGGATAGCGCTCCATCACCTCACGACGCGAGGCATAGCCCTTGGCCATGCGGTCGTACACCGGGAAACCTTCGCGCGCGATGCGGATGGCTGGCTGCAGCGAGGCCGACAGCGGCAGCTTGCCATGCTTGGCCGACAATTCGACCAGCGCTGCAGGCAGGCCCGGAATACCGGCCGACCAGGCACCGTTGACCGAGCGGTCACGGTCGAGGTTGCCCTGCTTGTCGAGGAAGGCCTGCGGCGTTGCAGCGGCCGGCGCGGTCTCGCGCGCGTCCAGCATCACGTCCTTGCCGGTGGCCGCGTCATGCAGCAGGAAGAAGCCGCCACCGCCCAGGCCGGAGCTGATCGGCTCGACCACCGCCAGCGTGGACGACACTGCCACCGCGGCGTCGAAGGCGTTGCCGCCCTGCGCCAGAATGTCGATGCCGGCCTGCGTCGCCAGCGCGTGCCCACTGGCAATGGCCGCGCCATCGGGGCGCTCGGCACGGGCCGGGCTGTCGGCCCAGGCAATCGGGCTCAGCAGCAGGCCGAGCAGCAACAGGGGGCGGACGATCAGCGTCTTCATTCGGATGGGGGCTCCGCATAGAGTTCGGGGTGATCGTGCTGCAGCTGGCGCAGCTTGGCCAGCAGCTGGTCTTCCGTTTCCACGATCTCCGGGTCCGGATCGATGCACTCGACCGGGCAGACGACCACGCACTGTGGCTCGTCGAAATGACCCACGCATTCGGTGCAGCGCGCAGGGTCGATCACGTAGATGGTTTCACCCATCGCAATGGCCTGGTTCGGGCAGGCCGGCTCGCATACGTCGCAGTTGACGCAGAGCTCGTTGATTTTCAGCGACACGGCGATACTCCTCGCCCGCGCCCTGGGACAAAGGACCGGCCAGCGCGGGCGCGCGGGCCGGTCAGGTCATCAGCGACGCCCCTGCGGAGCGCCGCCCGGGCCATGCCGGAACATGGCCGCCATGGCTCGGTATTACTTGGCTTCGACGAAAATGTACTCGGCACCGGTCGGCTGGATGGCAGCCTGCACGCGGGCGTTGTCGGCCGACTGGCCGATGAAGACGACGCGCACGCCCTTCATCGAATCCGGCGACACGTCCTTGAACACGGCCTGGATCATGTCAGCCATCTTGCCCGAGGCCGACGAACCGAAGGCCAGCATGTTGCCCGGCTGCACGCCACGGGCCACGGCCTGGGTCGCGCTCTCGGTCTGGCGCTCGTACTTGGCCTGGAAGTCCGGGTCCGATTCCGGGGAGAGGTAGTACAGGAACGGGCTGTTGGTGATGTTGCCCATGTTCTGGATGGCCACTTCCTGCAGGTACTTCTTCCAGCCTGCATCGTCATCCTTGGCCGGGGCGACCAGGGCCTGCTTGGCCTCGTCGACCGGTGCGGCCTCTTCCTTCTTGCAGGCGGTGAAGGCCAGGGCCAATGAAGCGATCAGCATCGCGCGCATGGTGGTGTTCATGGGTTTCCTCCCGGAATGGTGCGTGGTGTTGTACGTAATGGGGTGCGGGTACAGCAGGGCTTACGACTGTGCCGCCTTCGCTTCGCGGACCTTGCGCAGGGCTTCGAGCACCGCGGCCGGCACGAAGCCGGACACGTCGCCGCCCAGGCGCGCGATCTCGCGGACCAGCGAGGACGAAATGAAGCTGTGCTGCTCGGCCGGGGTCAGGAACAGGGTCTCGACCTCGGGGATCAGGTGTCGGTTCATGCTGGCCATCTGGAACTCGTACTCGAAATCGGACACCGCGCGCAGGCCGCGCAGCAGCACCCCGCCCTGGACCGAACGTACGAAATGGGCCAGCAGGGTGTCGAAGCCGATGACCTCGACGTTGCCATGGTGGCCGAGTGCGCCACGCGCCAGCTGCACGCGCTGTTCCAGCGGCAGCGCCGGGCCCTTGGACGGGCTCTGCGCCACGCCCACCACGACCTTCTCAAACAGCGGCGCGGCCCGGCTGACCAGGTCGATATGACCATTGGTGATCGGGTCGAACGTGCCGGGGTAGACGGCGATGCGGCGGTTGGCCACGGTCATGGGCGGATGCAGATGTTCAGATGAAGTCAAAGTGTAGCAGCGGCGCGGCGGTACAGGGCAAAGCGCACCTCACGGGTGCCGCCCTCGCGGTGCAGCAGCCAGTCCGGCGGCAGCACCGGCACGTGGCCGGCCGGCGATTCCAGGTACAGCCAGGCATCGGCGGCCAGGTGCCGCGGCAGCTGGGCCAGCACGTCCTGCCACAGGCCATCGGCGAACGGCGGATCGATGAACACCAGATCGGCCAGCTGTGCCTGAGCGCCCTGCAGCCAGCGCAGGGCATCGGCCTGCACCACGGTGACCTGTTCGGTAGCCTGCAGCTTGGCCACGGCGGCGGTCAGATTGCGCCCCAGCTGAGCATCACGCTCGACCAGGGTGGCGTGGGCGGCACCGCGCGACACCGCTTCCAGGCCCAGCGCGCCGCTGCCTGCGAACAGATCCAGCACCCGTGCACCGCCCAGCTTGGGCATCAGCCAGTTGAACAGGGTCTCGCGCACGCGGTCGCTGCTGGGCCGAAGCCCGGGCAGGGACGGCACCGGCAAGCGGGTGTTGCGCCAGCGCCCGCCGATGATGCGGACCTGGCCGTCGTTGCCCGCACGGCCGCTCACAGGCGCCCCCGGCGAGGTTCATTCGAGAATTTCAGCATGAGCGGGATTGTAGTCGTCCGGGCGGCGCCCGGGGACGCGCCAACGCATGCGCGCTGTCGCTCCCACGCTTCGCTGCGCGAAACGCGGGCCCCACTTACCAGCTTCCACACCCCCGCCGCTTCGCGGCCGCCCCCTGACTCAGGGGGCTCCACCCCAGACGCGATCCAATGCTCGACATACAGGCAGGGTCAGATCCGTTTTCCTGCGGAAAACGGATCTGACCCCAGTTTTATTTCGATATCTGACAGATGTGTCGACCAAGGTCGACACCTACCAACAGCCGCGTGAACCTGTCAGAGGCGGGGCGGTGTGGGTTGGCAGGACCGTTGGCGCCATGGGCCCGAGGCATGCCTCGGGCGGGTTGGGCAGGACGCCCAACCCCGGTCTTGCTGAGTGCGCAGGACAGCGCACACGAGCAAGGCGCCATCGAGCCCCCATGGGTGAGGGCGCTTTGCTTGCGAAGCACCGCTTCGCAAGCGCCCGAACGCACAGCCGCCAGCGGCTGGGCCGGCCCCCGGAGGGGGGTTTACGG
>NZ_JASJSI010000102.1:0-15764 GCF_030237085.1 Stenotrophomonas maltophilia group sp. Smal32 | reverse complement strand
CCCCCCCCCCCCCCCCCCCCCCCCCCCCCCCCCCCCCCCCCCCCCCCCCCCCCCCCCCCCCCCCCCCCCCCCCCCCCCCCCCCCCCCCCCCCCCCCCCCCCCCCCCCCCCCCCCCCCCCCCCCCCGCATACCCCCCCCCCCCCCGGAACCCCGGGCGGGGGGGCGGCGGGGGGCCTCGCCTCTACAGACAGGCGTCACCGGGCTGCGGTTAGACTTCCGGCATGATGCCTGCCCACGATCCGCGCCGCGCACAACTGCGGCGCCTGAAAGCCCTCGCGCTCGGCCTGCTGCTGTTGATGCTGGCCGGATTCGCGGTCAGCCACTGGCAGGGCGAGCGCGGTATCTGGGCCTGGGTCTCGGCGTTCTGCGAGGCGGCCGCAGTCGGTGCACTGGCCGACTGGTTCGCGGTCGTCGCCCTGTTCCGGCGGCCGATGGGCCTGCCGATTCCGCACACTGCCATCATCCCGCGCAGCAAGGAGCGCATCGGCGACAGCCTGGCGCTGTTCGTGCGCGACCAGTTCCTGGAGCCAGGTGTGCTGCTGGCCAAGCTGCAGGTATTCGACCCGGCCAGCCGCCTCGGCAGCTGGCTGGCCGACCCGGCACGCTCGCGCATGCTGGCCGACATGGCCCGCGGCTGGGCCCTGCAGGCGCTGGACTTCTTCGACGAAACCGCAGTACGCCGGCAGCTGCATGCCTTCGTGGTGCAGCAGCTGCGGCAGTGGAATGCCGCCGCCACCGCGGGTGAACTGCTGGCCCTGCTGACCGCCGATGGGCGCCACCAGCGCGTGCTGGACGAGGGCCTGCAGCGGCTGGGGCGCTGGCTGGAACAACCGGAGGTGAAGGAACGCGCCTCGCAGTTGATCGTGCGCTATATCCAGCGCGAATGGCCGACGTTGTCGAGCACGGTGAACTGGGTCAAGCCGATCGACGAGATCGGCGACAGCCTGGCCGAGCGCCTGGCGCGGGCGGTGCTGGAAGAACTGCAGCAGGTGCTGGCCGAGCCGCAGCATCCGCTGCGCCAGGACTACGAGACCTGGCTGCAGAATTACGTGCAGCGCCTGCGCGAGGACCCGGCCCTGGCGGAGCGCATCGAGCAGCTCAAGCAGGAAATGATCGACCACCCCGCCCTGCAGGACTACGTGCAAGGGCTGTGGACGCGCATCCACGCCAGCCTGCGCGCCGATCTGCAACGCGAAGACTCGGCGCTGGTCGGCCACCTGCAGCGCAGCCTCGCGTCGCTGGGCGCCAGCCTGCAGGCTGACCCGGCCCTGCGCGAGGCCCTCAACCAGCACCTGCTGGAAGGTGCGCAGCGCCTGACCGGCCGCCTGCGCGAGGGCGTGACCACGCATATCGCGCAGACCGTGAAAGGCTGGGACGAGCGGCACCTGGTCGAACAGCTGGAACTGAGCGTGGGCCGTGACCTGCAATTCATCCGCTTCAACGGCACCCTGGTCGGCGGTCTGATCGGCCTGCTGCTGCACGCTGCGACGGTCCTTTTCCGCTTCTGAAGCCTCCCTGCACGGGAGCGGGCGCCGTCACGCTTGATTAACGAAATGCGAATGCCTATCATTTTCTAATCGGTTGTACGCTTAGCCAAACAGGCGCGGAAGACGCGCCCATCGCCCGTGTACATCCCCGACCTCTGAGCTGCCCGTCTGCGCGGGCGGTGCTTCGTCGATGGGACACGCTGGGCGACATGCGCAGGGCGCAAGGGGGCCGCGGACGCGTTCCATCCCCTCCCCTACCTGCAGGAACGCCGTGGACCGCTCGCCCGCAACCGCCAGCCCCCGCACCTTCTTCTCCAACCCGCGCTGGGGCGTGCTGTCACGTTCGTTGGCCGCGATCTTCGGCGGCTATGCGCTGGCCTCGGTGACCAGCGTGTTCTGCGCGGTGGCGCTGCCCGGCGCGCGCGGCCAGACCGTGCTGACCGGCATGCTGCTGGCGATCCTGGTCGCCGCCTGTGCCGCACTGTGGGCATTCGCCACCCGCAGCGCACTGCGCGCCTGGGTGGGCATCCTCGCCCCGGCCCTGCTGATGGCAGGCATTGCGCGCCTGATGGGGGCCTGGGCATGAAGAACGGATTCCGCCAATCGATGGCCTGGCTGCACACCTGGACCGGGCTGCTGGTCGGCTGGTTGCTGCTGCTGATCTTCATGGCCGGCACAGCCAGCTATTACCGCGAGGAAATCAGCCGCTGGATGCGCCCGGAGCTGCCGGCCAACAAGGTCAGCATCGATGTGGCCGCGCAGCGCGCGGTGGACTACCTGCAGGCCAATGCCAGCCAGGCCGGGAACTGGTTCGTCACGCTGCCGCAGCCGCGCAACCCGGCCATGCAGATGTTCTGGCGGTTGCCACCGGAGCTGGCCGACCCCAGCCGTGGCCGCCGCGGTGGCTTTGGCGACGCCACGCTGGATCCGAACACCGGCCAGGCATTGAAGGCGCGCGAGACCCGCGGCGGCGACTTCTTCTACCGGCTGCACTTCGACCTGCACTACATCCCGGTGCTGTGGGCGCGCTATCTGGTCGGCTTCTGCGCGATGTTCATGCTGGTGGCGATCATCACCGGCGTCATCACCCACAAGAAAATCTTCAAGGACTTCTTCACCTTCCGCAAGGACAAGGGCCTGCGTTCCTGGCTCGATTTCCACAACGTCAGCGCAGTGATGGCGCTGCCGTACCACGCGATGATCACCTACACCGGCATCGTCACCCTGATGATCATGTACCTGCCTTGGGGCGTGAAGGTGGCTTATCCGCAGGACGAGGACAAATTCTTCTTCGAGGCCTTCGGCGGCATGCCGGAGGTGACCGCGCCCGCCGAAGGACGCGCCACCCCGCTGCCGATCGCACAGCTGCTGGACAGCGCACGCGCGCATTGGCACGGCGTGGAAGTGGCCGGCTTCACCGTATCCAACCCGGGCGCAGCCAATGCGGTGATCGACATCCGCCAGCGCGACGGCAAGCGACTGTCCACCGACACCCCGGCCGTGCGCTACAGCATGGTCAGCGGTGCGCTGCTGGAAGAAACACCGCCGTCCGGTGGCGCCACCGCCACCCGCGGCGTGCTGTACGGCCTGCACCTGGCACGCTTCGCCGACTGGGGCCTGCGCGCGTTGTTCTTCCTGTCCGGCCTGGTCGGCTGCCTGATGGTGGCCAGCGGCGTGGTGCTGTGGGCGGTGAAGGAACGGCCGAAGCATGCCAGGAGTGGACGCACCGGCTTCGGCCTGCGCCTGGTCGATGCGCTGAACATCGGCACCGTAGCCGGCCTGCCGATTGCCTTCGCGGCCTACTTCTGGGGCAACCGCCTGCTGCCGCTGGACATCGCCGAGCGCTCCAGCGCCGAGGCCAACGTGTTCTTCTACGCCTGGGGCGCGGCGTTGCTGGCGGCCTTCATCTGGCCAAAGCGGATGATGTGGGCGTGGCAGCTGTACCTCGGTGCAACGGCGTTCGCGCTGGTGCCGGTGGTCAACGCGCTGACTACACACGCGCACCTCGGCGTCACCCTGCGCAACGGTGAATGGGTGCTGGCCGGCGTTGATCTGTCGATGATTGCCTTCGGCGCGATGCTGGCGATGTGCGGCTGGCGCATGCAGCGCTGGACGCCACCGCTGAGTGCGGCCGAGAAGAAGAAGCGCGCGGCTGCCGCAGCAGCGCCGAAGGCATCAGTCGAAGCGGCCGAAGCGGAGGCCAGCGCATGATGCTGCTGGCACTGACGCTGTCGTTCTCTGCGTTCACCGCCCTGTCGCTGGGGATGGAAAAGCACCAGCACGACCTGCATGGCAAGGCTGCGGCCGCACCGGCACGGCGGATGCAGTGGCGGGTACTGGGCTGGGTGCTGCTGACAGTGGCCTTCGCACTGTGCGTGGCCGACCACGGCTGGGCGGTGGGCCCGGTGCTGTGGCTGGGTGCGATGACCGTGGGTGGCGTGGCGCTGTCGTTCGGGTTGTACCCGTATCGGCCAACGTGGATCGCGCCGCTGGCGATCGCGCTGCCGGTGATCGGGCTGGTGGTGGGGTTGGTGTAACCGCAGGACGGGGACAACGGCATCCACGCATGGCGTGGATCTACAATGGCGGCATGGATAGCGTGCTGCAGCGGACGTCTGGAATCGGCTTCTTTTCCCGGTTGGGTGAAACACTGCCCGCAACGGCCGGCGTCGTCGCCGTTCGGTCGCTGGCCGAAGCACTGCGGACCATCGATACCGATGGTTTCGAGTGGATGCCCACAACACTGGGCGATTCGGATCCGTTTCACGGCGCCCTGCCCCATCCCGCCGAACTGGCCGACGCCCGGCGCGAACTCAACCGGAGCTTGATGCGCGCGCTTTCGGCACTGGATCTGCCGGCACTGCGCTGCGGTGCACATGACCTGCACCTGGTGGCGCGCGATGGAGCGATGTTCGCCTTCCGTCAACGCCTGCTGGAAACGCACCTCGGCCTGCCGGCGCACTGGGAACCCGTGCTTGCGCTGTACGAACGGGGGCATTGGCCGCTGGCCCACGCGCCGGGGCGCTTGCTGGTGCTGTAGAGCCGTCCACGCAGGCATGGATCTACCGGGCCCACGCTCGCCGGGCATGGCCCGGCGCTACCGTTCTGCGCGCACGTGGGTAGTGCCGGCCGCTGGCCGGCATTCCCTTTCGGCTGGAATCACCCCAACCGCTTCAGTTCCCACGCGCGGTGGATGCGCGCGTTGCGTTCGAAATCCGGGCCGAGGGTGCGCGCGGTGATCTCGCGGCACTGGGCGAACTCGGCGATGGCGTTCTCTTCCAGCTTGAAGCGGCGGAAGTTGTTGGAGAAGTACAGCACACCGCCGGGCGCCAATCGTGCCACCGCCGCACGCAGCAGCTTCAGCTGCTCACGCTGCACGTCGAAATCGTCGGCGCGCGCGGAGTTGGAGAAGGTCGGCGGATCGCAGAAGATCACATCGTACTGGCCACGGTCCGCTTCCAGCCATGCCATCGCATCGGCCTGCACCAGCAGGTGCTGGTTGCCGCCCTGCCCGTTCAAGGCCAGGTTGTCGTAGCACCACTGAAGGTAGGTCGCCGACAGATCGACGCTGGTGGTGCTGGCGGCACCGGCCACGGCGGCCTGCACGCTGGCCACGCCCGTATAGCAGAACAGGTTGAGGAAGCGCTTGCCACGCACCTGCTCGGCCATCATCCGGCGCAGCGGGCGGTGGTCGAGGAACAGCCCGGTATCCAGGTAGTCAAACAGGTTTACCTGCAGCAGCGCATTGTTCTCGCGCACCACGATGAACTCATCACGCTGCTCGAAGCGGCCGTACTTGCTGCCACCCTTGCCGCGCTCTCGCGACTTCATCGAGACCTGCTCCGGCGGCACGCCGAACACTTCGCGCGCAGCGGCCAGCAGTTCGTTGCGGCGGCGGCGCACGTCGTTCTCCGGGATCGCCGCCGGTGCGGCGTACTCCTGCACATGCAGGAAGGTGCGGCGCTTGCCACCATCTTCCTCGTAGACGTCAATGGCAGCCGCGTATTCCGGCAGGTCGGCGTCATAGGCGCGGAAGCAGGTGATGTCTTCGCGGGCGCGCCAGCTCTTGAACTTCTTCAGGTTCTTGCGCAGGCGGTTGGCCACCATCTGCGCACCTTCGCTCAACTCGCGCGGCTGCGCCGGATGGAGGCCCGGCACGGCGATCGGGTCGCAGACGATCAGCGCGCATTCCAGTGCGCCGTTGAACATCTGGTACTTCTTGCCGGCGCGCAGGCCGGTGGCGAAGGCCAGTTCGTCGTTGCCGCACAGCAGGCTGGCGCGCCATTGCGGCACCGCCTTCTGCAAGGCGTTGCCGAGCGCGCGGTACAGCGCCGGATCAGCGGCCAGGCGCTCGTCATACGGCGGGTTGCAGACCACCGCACCGATCTCCTGCTCCGGCGCGGCCAGGTCGGCCACATCGGCGCGGATGAAGCGGATCGCGTGGGCGACGCCCGCCACCTCGGCATTCTCGCGCGCCGCCTGGATCGCGATCGGGTCGATGTCGCTGCCGTGGATGACCGGCTTCAACGCGGCCAGGCCAGCCGCTTCGCGGTCACGCGCCTCGCTCTGGATGCTCTTCCAGGCCGCCTTGTCGAAGCCCAGCCAGCGGCTCGGCGGCAGGCTGCCATGGCGCATCAGGCCGGGAGCAACGTCGGCGGCCATCAGCGCGCCTTCGATCAGCAGCGTGCCGCTGCCGCACATCGGGTCCAGCAGCCCGCCACCAGCGGCGTGCAGGCGCGGCCACTGCGCGCGCAGCAGGAGCGCGGCGGCCAGGTTTTCCTTCAGCGGCGCTTCGTGGGCGGCGCCACGCCAGCCACGGCGATGCAGCGGGCCACCGCCGAGGTCGATCGACAGCGAAGCACGGCCCTTGCGCAGCGACAGGTTGACGCGCACATCGGGCAGATCGGTGTTGACCGAGGGGCGTTCCAGGCCCTCGTCGCGCATGCGGTCGACGATGGCGTCCTTGATCCGCTGTGCGGCGAAGCGCGCATGGGTGATCTTGTCACCGGACACGTGCGCGTCCACCGCCAGGGTCATCTCCGGCTTGATGTGCTCGTGCCACGGCAGCGCACGCACGCCGTCGTACAGGGCCTGTTCGTCCGGACAGTCGAACTCGTCGATCGGCCACAGCACGCGGCTGGCCAGACGCGACCACATCACGATCCGCAGCGCCTGCTCCAGTTCGCCCTCGGCGTTGACGCCGGCAATGGTGGCAGTGGCCTTGCCAAGGCCCAGGGCCGACAGCTCATCGGCAAGCAGGTATTCCAGGCCCTTGGCGCAGGAGACGAAGAATTTCACGGGATCGGTTCGCAGGTGGTCGGGCGCGGCACAGGGGCCGGGCCGGTCGGAAAGGAGGGCCGCAAGCACGGCCGGCAGGCCCGCGCCGGGGGCGGCGGGGCTGCCATTGTAGTCAAAGCGGGCGGGCGCGCCGTGCGCCCGGGCTTCACAGTTGCCGCAGCAGGCGCTCGAAGGCCTGCGCGGAGGCCTCCACGTGGCGTTCCAGGCGGTGCCCATCATCGACCAGCAGCAGCTGCGCCGAGCGCGCCTGGGCCCAGGCGATGACCCCGGCGGCCGGGACCACGTCGTCATGCCAGGCCTGGACCACGGTGGTCGGCACGGCGGCGGCGTCCAGCGCCGGCATCGGGCCCATGGTGGTCGGCGGCACCATCAGGAACAGGCCGGCCACCGGCACCTGCAGCGAGGCGATGGCAGAGATGTAGGCACCCAGGCTGGAGCCGGCCAGCACCACCGGGCCCTGCTGGGCCGCGATGGCGGTGCGCTCGACCAGGCGGCGCAGCCGAGTCGGCACGTCACCTACGCGGCTGACCTCGCTCATCGCGTCCAGGTCGGTGTAGTCGGGGCGCTCGTGGGTCCAGCCCAGCCGCTGCGCCACGTCGGCCAGCGCGGTGACCTTGGTCGCCTCCGGGCCGCTCTCGAAGCCATGCGACAGGATGCAGTGGCCGCGGCTCATGCGCGTGCTCCGTGCGAGCGGGCCAACGAGGAAAGGGAAGGCAGGTTCATGCCGCAATGCTAGCATCGCCGGATGCCCAACCCGCTCCTGCCCGGCCTGCAGCTGCAGCCCCTGCCCTACGAAGACCGTCTGCCCCTGCGCGACCCGGCCACGCTGGAAATGGTGGTGATCCACTGCACCGAGCTGCCCGACCTGGCGATGGCCCGCGAGTACGGCGAGCGCGTGCTGTACGACAGCGGTGCCGGCAACAGCGGCCATTTCTACATCGACCGCGATGGCCGCGTGGTGCAGTACGTGGCGCCGGAACGCGTGGCCCACCACGTACGCGGCATGAACGCGCATACGCTGGGCATCGAGCTGGTCAACACCGGGCGCTACCCGCACTGGTTCGACAGCCGTCACCAGGCGATGGACGAGGCGTACACCGAGGCGCAGCTGATGGCGCTGGAGGCGCTGCTGCTGGCGCTGGTGGCGCGCTACCCGTCGCTGCGGCGGATTGCCGGGCATGACCAGCTGGATCTGGAGCAGGTGCCGGCCAGTGATGATCCGGCGCTGACGGTGGCGCGCAAGCGTGACCCGGGGCCGTTGTTCCCGTGGGCGCGGGTGCTGGCGAGGGTGCCACTGCAGCCGGTTGGGTGAGGGTTTGCAGGGCTGCGCCCTGCACCTGCAGAAGCAACGGCAACGGCAACGTCAAACGCTGGCATTCCGTTGGATGGCGGGGTGTGTCCGGTTGCGGGGGACGCCGTAAACCCGTCCATGGGGGCTTGGCCGCGGCATCCATGCCGCGGACACCCCCGCAACCGGACCCACCCCGCCTTCGACAGTTTCCCGCTGCTGGTTGTGGGTTTCGACCATGGTCGACACGGGGTAGGATCCCCTTGCTACCCAACCGGGTATTACACAGTTTTGCGCTCGATGGGGTCACACCCCTTTCCCCGCGCGAAACCGATACGACCCTGCGGTACACACGGGCCGGTGGGGACACGGCGGCTGGTTTTCGGACACCATCCGCTCCAGGAATCGGCATAGATGCGCGCACCGCTCAGTCCTGCGCTTTCCATCGCCAGCAGCAGGTGGCAGGCGGTCACGCCAGAGCCACACATCAGCACCACCTGTTCTGGATCGCGGTTGCCGATCACGCCCTGCAGTTCGGCGCGAAGTTCCTGTGCGTCGCGCAGGCGGCCCTCGAGCACGTTCAGGGCGAACGGCCGGTTGACTGCGCCCGGCACGTGGCCGGCAACCGGGTCGAGGGGCTCCACTTCGCCGCGGAAACGTTCACCCGCGCGTGCGTCGACCAGCCAGCCCGGTGCATGTTTCAGGCGCGCGGTGATTTCATCGGCGTTGGCGACCTGGGTGGTATCGAAACGGCCCGGGTAGGCCGGCAGCACCGCCACGTCACTCTGACCGCTTTCCAGCGCGTGACTGGCGGCCTGCCAGGCTGCGACACCGCCGTCGAGCACGGCCACCTTCTGGTGGCCAATCAGTCGCAGCAGCCACCACAGGCGCGAGGCGGCCATGCTGCCGTCGCTGCCGTCGTAGACCACCACCTGGGTATCGGGGCTGATGCCCCACTGCCCCAGCTTTACGGCAAAGGCATCGCTGTCCGGCAGTGGATGGCGACCGTGGCCGACGCGCGACAGATCGGACAGATCACGATTGAGATCGGCATACACCGCACCCGGGATATGACCGGCCAGATACTGGCTGCTTCCCGCCTGCGGGTCGGCCAGCGAGGCCCGCGCATCGACCACGCGCACTGCGGTGCTGGCGGTGGCGCGTGCGTCGACCACGCGGATGCCCTCGCCCAACGCGGCAGCCAAGGTGGCGACATCGACCAGGGTGGTCCACGGCGGATCGATCGGGTTCATTGCACTTGCTCCAGGCGGCGACGCAGGTTGTAGAGAATGGCCGCGGTGGCGCCCCAGATGCGCTGGCCGGGCCAGCCGTACTCAAGGACGTGGCGGATGCGGCCGCGATGGTTGATTTCGACCTGGCGCAGGTTGTCCGCCGCCATCAGGTAGTCCAGCGGCACCTCGAACACCTCGGCGACTTCGCTGGGCTGCGGCACCGGCACGAAGTCCGGATCGACCACCGCCACCACCGGGGTGACCCGGTAGCCGGTGATCGTCACGAAGGGATCCAGGTAGCCCAGCGCCTGCACCTGGCCGGGGGCCAGTGCGATTTCTTCCTGGCTCTCGCGCAATGCCGCCGCCAGTGCGTCGCGGTCGTCGGGCTCGGTGCGTCCGCCGGGGAACCCGACCTGGCCACCGTGCGTGCGCAGGGTTTCGGTGCGACGGGTGAGGATCACCTGCGCGCCATTGGCTCGCGGCACGATGCCGGCCAGCACCGCCGCTTCCACCGGAGGCCCGGGCGGCAGCAGGTCAATCAGTTCGCTGCGGTTCCAGCCATCACCAACCGGCGGTTCGGCCAGCGGGTGCAGCGCGCGCATCAGCCGTTCGTGGTCGGCCAGCGAGCCGCGCAGTGACTGCTGAAGCTGCGCGCGCAGCGGTTGCACGCGGTGCAGGATGCGGTTGCGTTCGTCATTGCTCATCGACGACCACCGCGCGATTTCGTCGATATGCCGCCCGCACCCGCTGCACTGCCGGTGCGGATCCAGCGTGCACACTCCGATGCAGGGACTTGCGACAACACGCGCCGTTTCTTCCATTGTTTGCACCCGGCAACAGTAGCGCGAATGGGCGGGATTTGCGCGGGTAACGATGCGGCGCGTGACGGCATCGCACTGCGCGCGTTCGCCGAGCATGGCTCGGCGCTACAGGTCGCGCGCTGCGCAAACAAAAACGCGCCGGTGGAATCACCGGCGCGTTTGGTTTACCGCTTCGATTTACTTGACGCTGACCAGCTTGATCTCGAACTGCACAGCCACGTTCGGCGGGAACGGGGTGCGCGGGTCGGCACCGTAGGCCTGGTCCGGCGGCAGGGTGACTTCCCACTTCGAGCCTGCCGGCATCTGCAGCAGGGTCTCGCGCATGGCCTTCATTTCGACTTCGCTGACCTTGATCGACGGGATCTGCTGGGCCGGGCGGGCTTCGGTCGGGCGCTGGCCGTACGGGAACGGACCGGCCACTTCCAGCTGCACGGTGCTGGCCTGGGTCGGCTTGGCACCCTTGCCGGCTTCGATCACGCGGTACTGGACGCCGCTCGGCAGCGACTGCACGCCGGCCTTGGCCTTGTTCGCCGCGATGAACTGGTCGCTCTTGGTCTTGTTTTCGGCAGCAGCCTTTTCGTACTCGGCCTTGGCAGCCTGGGCACGGCCCTGCTCGCGCTTCTGGAACGCTTCAACGGCCGGCTTCAGCTGCTCGGCGGTGATCGCCGGCTGCTTCTTGGCGTAGGCATCCTGCAGGCCCTTCACCACCGAGTTGATGTCCAGCTGCTCACCGCGACCGGTCAGCTCCGCCAGGTTGTTGCCGTAGTCGTAACCGAAGTAGTAGCTCAGCTTGCCCTTTTCGGACGAAACGTCCTGGGCGAAGGCATTGCCCGTCAGGGCCAGGGCCGCGACGGCGACCGCGATAGAACGCAACTTCATCAAACAGTTCTCCAGGGGTGGTAACTCAGGGACGTTCTGCGCCGCCCTGAGGCGACGGGTTAGGATAACGGGCGCAACGTGTAACCGCTACTCACGATGCAGGCTATGACCCGTCTGCGTTCGCGGAGTTCAATATCACTTTTTTTTAACGTTCCAGGAGTTTACCCGTGGCCGATGCCCTGATCGCTGTCACCGACGACGGCGCCATCCGCACCGTGACCGTCCAGCGCCCGGACAAGCTCAACGCCCTCAATGCCGCGACCCTGCAGGCCCTGGCCGAGGCCTTCAGTGCTGCCGCCGCAGACCCGGAAGTGCGCGTGGTGGTGCTGACCGGTGCTGGCCCGAAGGCGTTCGTGGCCGGCGCCGACATTACCGAGATGAACACACTCAGCGCGGTTCAGGGACGTGATTTCTCGCTGCTGGGCCAGGCCCTGATGCGCCAGATCGAGCGCATGCCCAAGCCGGTCATCGCCCGCGTGAACGGTTTTGCGCTGGGCGGCGGCCTGGAGCTGGCGATGGCCTGCCACCTGCGCATCGCCGCCGATACCGCCAAAGTCGGCCAACCGGAAATCAATCTGGGCCTGATTCCCGGCTTCGGCGGCAGCCAGCGCCTGCTGCGCCTGTGCGGCCGTGCCGCCACCCTGGAGCTCTGCCTGCTGGGTGCACCGATCAACGCCGCACGTGCGCTGGAACTGGGGATCGTCAACGAGGTGGTGCCGGCCGACGCGCTGGACAATCGCGTGAATGACGTCGCCCGGCAGCTGGCGCGCTCGGCGCCGCTGGCCCTGCGCGGCCTGCTGGACGCGGTGCACGTGGGTGGCGAATGCAGCCTGGAAGCCGGGCTGGAATACGAAAGCGCGCAGTTTGGCCTGCTGTTCGCCACCGAGGACATGCGCGAGGGAACCAGCGCCTTCCTGCAGCGCCGCCCGCCGGCCTTCCAGAACCGCTGACGCCATGGCATCCCGACCCAACCCCGCGCGGCTGTTCGCCCGGGTCCAGGCAGACGATCTCGATGGCGCCCTTCAGGCCGGGCTGATGGACTATGTCGCCCGCGCCGACGACGCACAGTTGCTGCCCGGCCACCCGGAACTCCCGCAGCGGTTGCAGCAGGCCCAGCAGCAGCTTCAGGCGGCCTGGGCGGCACGCGAACGCTATCGCGCCCGCGCGGTACGGCTGGCCCGCCGCGAAGCCGAACGCGACGCACGGCGCACCCCGGCCCCGGCGCCGGACGTGAAGCCCGCCCTGCCCGCCGCAGCGGCCGCCATCCTCGCCCGGGCCAAGGCCCGCGCCAGCGGCAAGGAGCAGTAATGGCCACCACGAAGAAGACTGCACGCGCTCCGGCGCGGCGTGGCGGCACGATGCCGCGCGCCGACGTGGTGGAGATGTTCACCCGCCTGCGCGAACTCAACCCGCACCCGAAGACCGAACTGGAGTACAGCTCGCCGTTCGAGCTGCTGGTGGCGGTGGCGTTGTCGGCGCAGGCCACCGATGTCGGCGTCAACAAGGCCACGCGCCGCCTGTTCCCGGTGGCCAATACGCCGGCAAAGATCCTCGCGCTTGGCGAGGATGGGCTGAAGCAATACATCGCCACCATCGGCCTGTTCAACGCCAAGGCCAAGAACGTGATCGCCACCTGCGCGATCCTGCTGGAAAAGCATGGCGGTGAAGTGCCGCGCGATCGCGATGCACTGGAAGCGCTGCCGGGCGTCGGCCGCAAGACCGCCAATGTGGTGCTCAACACCGCGTTCGGCGAGCCGGCGATGGCGGTCGACACGCATATCTTCCGCGTCTCCAACCGTACCGGACTGGCCCCGGGAAAGAACGTGCGCGAAGTGGAAGACAAGCTGGTGAAGGTGATCCCCGCCGAGTTCCTGCTCGACGCGCATCATTGGCTGATCCTGCACGGGCGTTATGTGTGCAAGGCGCGCAAGCCGGATTGCCCGGGCTGCGTGATCGCCGATCTGTGCCGGTTCAAGGAAAAGACCACGGCCGAGGCGTGACGCAGTCTCTGTTTTGACCAGAAGAAGACGGCGGGCACAAGGCCCGCCGTCTGTGTTTCAGGACAAGCGTGCTTCAGGAGATCAGAACGACAGGTCGCCCCAGACGCCGAATTCCTTGGTCTTGTCGTTCTTCTTGTCGCCAGCGTTGGCCAGGTGGGTGTACTTGTACACGGTCGACAGCTTGAGGTTCTTCATGACCGGGAACTCGACGCCGACGTTCCAGTACTTGTCGCTCAGGGTCGGATCCAGGGTCTTGCTGACGTCGGTGTCATCGTAACGACCGAACACGTTGATGCCGCCGTCGGTCACGCGCACGCTGCCCCACACCGACCAGCCGCTGGACTTGTCGGTGGCAACGGTCATCACGTTGTTGAGGTTCTTGGCCTGGAAGTACTCACCACCGACGCGGAAATTGCTGTCGGCGTAGGCCACCATCGCGTTGGCGCGGGTGTAGGTGTTCTCGGAACTCTGGATGTCGGTTTCCTTGCCCAGCTTGCCGCTGTAGCCACCGACGGCAACCACGAAGTTCTCGTTCGGGGTGTAGGCCACGCGGCCTTCCACGTCCATGCCCTTGCTGCGGGTCGGGTTCTTGTAGCCGGCGCCGGACACCACCGAGACGGCGTAGTTGAAGTTGTTGCCCAGGTTGCCGAAGCCATGCAGGCCCCAGTCGGACGAGTTGCCGTACTTCAGGCGGTCGGTCAGGGTGTTCTCGACATAGCGCATGCCGTAGAACTTCTCGACGTAAGGGATCCACGGCATGTCGGCGGCACCGACGCGCAGGTTGAAGGCCGGGTCGAAGCTGCCCTGCACGTAGGCCTTCTTGACGAACAGTTCGGTGTTGCCAATGGCCGAGCTGTACTGGAAGTCGGTGGTCAGGTTGGCCGACCAGATGTCGTTGAACTTGTGGTCGACGGTCAGGTAGAAGCGCTTGACGTCCAGACCGGTGCCGCTGGCGGCGGTGTCTTTGCCGTTGCTGGTCTTGTCGATGTTGGTCAGGTCGAAGAACATGCGACCGCCGATCTTGTTGTCATTGACCAGCTTGGCCAGCTTGTCGACGCTGGTCTGGGTCTTCTGTGCACCTTCCAGCGCCTGCGCCTGGGTGATGTTCACTTCGGACTGCGCGTCGGACTGCGCCTGCAGCGCCTGCGAATCGTTCTGCAACTGCTGGACCTGGGCCTGCAGCGCGGCGATCTGTGCCTGCAGCTGCTGCAGCTGTGCCTGGGATACGCCCGAGCTGGCGGGGGCTGCGAAGGCGTCGGCGGAAACCAGACCGAGGCTTGCAACGACCGCGGCGGCGAGCAAATGGGAACGCATTTTGGATCTCTCCAGAGGGTTGGAATGGCTTGGGCAGAACGCCACGCCGGCAGGCCGGTCAAGCGTTTTGCGAACGTTCCGTTAAAACCATGACAGTCGAATGACAAACTGCGCACCAAACACAGGTTTCTTCGTGTGGTCATGCGGACGACGCATTTGCGCCGGCACCTGTGCCTAGGCCTTGCGACACATGGCGTGATGTATCCGCTTCAAGGCGCAACGCGGCCCCCACGCATCCCTGTGCAGTACATGACATCGCTGCCGGATGCCCATTACCCGGAATGCACGTGCGTCAGCGCGGAGGCGCCGTCAACGACATATGGAGGTTGGCGACTCACCGCCCCGCCGCACTCCGACCGCGCGCGAAACCTTCACGGACACCGCTGCAGCGGCAGCGGCGAGCGCTGTAACGGTTGCGTCATACAACGGTCCCTGCGCTGTCATCGAACCGTTATGGAATGTGCGCCGGGCGGGTAACCCCGCATCCCAATCAACCCAGGAGCCACCCCGTGATCCACGCCTTCAAGTCGCGCGTTGCCGTTGCCGTCTTCGCAGCGTCGTCCGTGTTCGCCGCCAACGCCGCTGAAATCACCGGCGCGGGCGCCTCGTTCATCTACCCGGTGATGTCGAAGTGGTCGGCCGACTACAACGCCGCCACCAGCAACAAGGTCAACTACCAGTCGATCGGTTCCGGCGGCGGCATTGCGCAGATCAAGGCCAAGACCGTTGATTTCGGCTCCTCCGACGCCCCGCTGAAGCCGGAAGAGCTGGCTGCTTCGGGCCTGGCGCAGTTCCCGTCGGTGATCGGCGGCGTGGTGCCGGTGGTCAACGTGGCCGGCATCGCCCCGGGCGCACTGAAGCTGGACGGCACCGTGCTGGCCAACATCTTCCTGGGCAAGATCAAGACCTGGAACGACCCGGCCATCGCCGCGCTGAACCCGGGCGTGGCTCTGCCGAGCGCCAAGATCACCGTCGTGCACCGTTCGGATGGTTCGGGCACCACCTTCAACTTCGTCAACTACCTGTCCAAGGTCAGCCCGGAGTGGAAGAGCTCGGTCGGTGAAGGCACCTCGGTCCAGTGGCCGGCCGGCATCGGCGGCAAGGGCAACGAAGGCGTTGCCGCATACGTGAAGCAGATCAAGGGTGGCATCGGCTACGTCGAACTGTCCTACGCGCTGCAGAACAAGCTGTCTTACACCGCGATGAAGAATGCCGCCGGCAAGTTCGTGCAGCCGAGCGATGCGTCGTTCGCCGCAGCCGCCGCCAGCGCCGACTGGGCCAGCGCCAAGGACTTCTACCTGGTGATGACCAACGCCCCGGGCGCCGAGTCGTGGCCGATCACCGCCACCAACTTCATCCTGGTGCACAAGAAGCCGAAGAATGCTGCCAACGGCAAGGCCACCCAGGAGTTCTTCCGCTGGGTCTACAAGAGCGGCGACGCCCAG
>NZ_JASJSI010000101.1:0-15783 GCF_030237085.1 Stenotrophomonas maltophilia group sp. Smal32 | reverse complement strand
GCCATTCGCAGGCATTCTTGAACAAGATCGCCAGACGTCTCAACGAAAGACCTCGTAAGACCTTGGGCTTCCAGACGCCAGCCGCTAAGCTGAGCCAAGCCGTTGCGTCGACGGGTTGAACTCACCGCAAGTAGATGACGGCAATTTGTAATCCTCACTCCGCCTTCAGCGGTGTCTGTTTGCGAACGATTACAGAACGAGACATG
Organism: Stenotrophomonas maltophilia group sp. Smal32; assembly: GCF_030237085.1. Lineage (NCBI taxonomy): Bacteria > Pseudomonadati > Pseudomonadota > Gammaproteobacteria > Lysobacterales > Lysobacteraceae > Stenotrophomonas > Stenotrophomonas maltophilia group sp. Smal32. The sequence goes on along the minus strand of NZ_JASJSI010000101.1, from coordinate 15,577 downwards.
TGGAAGGCACCGAAGCCAAGCGCAGGCAAGGAAGTGGTGAGCGGCTACTATCATCCCCGAGCCGCCCCTTTAAGCGCAGTCTCTATGTAGCAGGCAGCAGCATCTAAGCAGTCTGCCGCTTCTACTAATCCCGGCGGGGGCTCATCACTAATCGAAGCCAAGACAGCTAGCTCTTGCTGCATTGCCGTGATCTTGACCCAAACGAACTCAAGGCCATGAGGTGGGGTCATCGACTGCGCTCCATTGCTTGGGTGTCGAGCCACCGACGCACATCCCCCCAGCGCCAACACGTTATCCGGCCGGGCAACCTATGCGGCGCGGGAAACTGCTTCGTTTTGACCCGTCGCCACAGAGTCACCTCCGAGAACGGCATTAGAGATATGAAGTCCCTGAGGCGCAATAGCGCGCTATCAGGAAGGGACGAGAAACGAATATCAGGAGCCATCAGGACACCTCGTGCAATGAGTAGGAGTTCATCCTGAGGCCTGAGCCCTATGCGTTTTGGACACCTAATCGGCTATTTCATGTCCGGATACACCGGATGCTCAAACCCCTCGTCGCGCGCAGTGCGATAGATGTCCTGAAAAATGAAGGGAAGCTCCGCATACATCGTCGTCCATATCCTTTTGACCTGCCTTTCAGTCAAGCCTGTGCCGCCAAGCTGCAAAATTGCAGCCACCTCACGAAATGCACCTTTCTCGCTGAGGCCCCGCCTAATCAGCAAGCCCATTCTGTTGGCGACTAGCACCGATATTCTGTAGTCCCTGTTCTCAGCTTCTCGCGTTCTTATGGCTCCACGCTTTGCCCTCGGAGCTCGTCGGGCTAAGTTGGCAAGGAGCTTTCGTGCCTCGGGAAGTCCCAATCCATATCGCTCAAAATGCTCGAGGAGGGGCTCAAGCTCCCCATTCTTCTCGTAGATGTTGAGAAGCCGGATTTCCTGACTCCCACGGCCAACATGGCTTTCGCCCCCCGCACAGTAGGCGCAGTTCGCTCCCGCCTCAAGAACACCGACCTCACGCAAGGACCGAGTACGAAGCGCGTCATCCGCATCATTTGTCATGCCTTGTTCCTTCTAAGTGCGATCACTTCAGAATTTGCGGGCGGGAGGTTGATGAAAGACTCCCAGTCATTCATCAGGTGGACGCGCTTAACGAACAGGTCGCCTCGCCGGTAGGCGGCTTCTACTTTGTTAGAAATTGTGTGGGCTAATGCCATCTCGGCAACGTCACGAGGGTAGCCAGTCCGCTCGCTGCACCAGTCGCGGAAAGTAGAGCGAAAACCGTGCGGTACAGCGTCAACCCGCATCCGGCGCATTACGGCAGAGATGGTCATATCTGATAACCTGCCTCCCCTTGGCGCTGGAAAGACAAGCTCACTACCCGCCATGCGTGGCAACGCCTTAAGAAGCGCTATGGCACGCGCGCTGAGAGGAACGCGATGCTCTTTGCTGGCTTTCATGCGCTCGGCTGGAACCTTCCACACAGCGCCATTTAGGTCGATTTCCTGCCATGTCGCGCCACGAACCTCGCCGGAGCGGGCGGCGGTCAGAATTAGGAACTCCAGCGCGCGCGCTGCCATACCTTGCTGCAAGCGCAGCGACGCCACGAAACTGTGCATCTCATCAATCGGCAGCGCCTTGTGGTGGCTCACCTTGGCTACCTTGCTAGGCTTCGCCAGGACGGCATCAAGATTCCCCTTCCAGCGCGCAGGGTTGTCCCCCTTTCGGTAGCCGGATGCCGTTGCCCAAGCCAGCACAGCTTCGAGCCGCGCGCGTAGCCGTGTGGCTGATTCGTTCTTGACCGTCCAGATGGGGGCCAATACTTCCAGGACGTGCGATAGCTCAATTTGATCTACAGGAATCTTCCCGAGGATGGGATAGGCGTCGGCAGCAAGCGTGCTAGTCCACTGGGCGGCATGTTTAGCTGACTTCCACTCGGGGCGCTTTGCGGCAATGGTCTGCTCGGCGCACCATTGGAAGGAAGGGATGGCCTTGCACGCTCTTCTGCGCGTTTGTCTTTCCGTCACCGGGTCTGCGCCTCCTGCAACTGCTTCGCGTGCCTTACGGGCTGCTTTCCGTGCGTCCGCGAGGGTTACTGCAGGGTAGCCGCCCAATCCCATGTCACGGCGATTGCCGTTGATGACGATGCGCAGAATCCAACTCTTCGCTCCCATAGCGGTCGCGCGTAGGTACAGCCCGGTAACGGTGCCTTCTGGATGGAATCCCGGCCTCAGCTCAGGAATCTGGACGGCAGCGAGTGGCTGAGTGACCTTCTTTGGCATCCCTGTCCCCACATCTGTCCCAACATCAAATGATGCAATGACATGCTATTCAGCGACGCCACCAGATGCAAGGAAAGCGTTGGAAAAGCTGGGCTCCACGGGTTGTTGATACGGCGAGAAACGCTGTGAATCATGGCGGAGGCTGCCCCTCTCTCCGCCAGATAAATGAAGAAGCCGCCCACCGGGCGGCTTTTTTATTTGGCTGGCGGGAAGCGCGGTAGGTACTACCGAACTGAACAGGCCCTGCCGCCAAGGGCAGGGCCAACGGTCCGCCCGCCGACAGCGCGCGATCCGCTGCGAGTCACCTGCGCCGGAGCAGTCCCCGCACGCAGACGCCGACGAACGCCAGCCCCAGCAGCATCCACACGACCGTCATTCCCCACAGCGCACCGAACGCATCCAGGACCGGCTCCAGGCGCGGTTGCGCCGGATCGTACAGCACGCGTACCGGCTGTCCAGGCTCATAGCCGAAGATCATGCCGCCCTGCGGGTAAGAGACGCGTTGGCCGGTCGCGGCGGTGAACGCAATCTGCGGATGCGATCCGCCCGCGTTCAGTCGCTCGACCTGGCCATCGACGGCCTGCGCGATCTGCAGGAACTCAAGGCGATGCGTCACTTCGAAGGCGGCCACGGCAAGGATCAGCAGCCCCGCCGCGCCAAACAGCAGACCGCGCATGACCTGGGCAGTCCGGGAAAGAGAAGGGGCGGGCATCGCTGGGCAGCTCCGTTGCAGGCAGGAAGACGAATGGGGCCGGCGGATCCTGCCGCGCGGTCAGTCCCACGTGTCGAAAGCATAGCCCAGAAGCCGCCGCGCCCCGCTGCACGCCATCGCGGCCGCATGCCTCGCCACTGACGCACCCGCCTGGTGCAGGCGCCTGTGTTCCGCACAGTCATTCGAGGTGGGCGAAATCATCCGTGAGAAGATCGACTCCGCTCCATGTACCTTGGAGCACTTCGGCGCCCCCCTGCGGCCTCGTCGTGCAATACCCCCTTGAGAAGGACAGCGTCTGGACGGCTGAAATGCGCCCAGGCAACGCCAAGGCATTTTCCATGAACCTCCGCCTCTACCGTCCCGCCGATGCCAGCGCCTGCCTGTCGATTTTCGACAGCAACGTGCCCACCTACTTCGCGCCCGAAGAGCGCAGCGACTTTGAGCGCTTCCTGCAAGAACAGGCCATGGACTGTGCATTCCAGGTCATCGAGCGCGACGGCAGCATCGTGGCCTGCGGCGGCCTGTCGCGACGCGGCGACGGCAGTGCCGGTTTCTGCTGGGGCATGGTACAGCGCGCGCTGCACCGGCATGGACTGGGCCGGGAACTGGCGGTGGCACGACTGCAGCAGGCCGGACGTGATGCCTCGATTGCGCGCATCACGCTCAGCACCAGCCAGCACACCCAGGGGTTCTACGCCGGCCTCGGTTTCCAGGTGACACGGGTGGTACCCGATGGCCACGGCGCCGGGATTGACGCCGTGGAGATGGAGCGGAGGGTGTAGCCCTCCGCCCCGGCCCGGATCCACGCCGCGCGTGGATCCGGTGCTGCCCTGCTCCCCTCAGAAGCCCACGCGCAGGTTGATCTGCCCGCCAACATCGCGGCGGCCATCGCCGTGCTGGCCCTGCATGAACATCGACAGCTGGCTGTTGCGGCCCAGCCCAACCGCCACGCCCACCTGGCTGACCAGGGCATTGCGTGCCATCACCGCGCTGTAGACATCGAACGCGTTGCCACCGACGGCGAAGCGGTTGCGGCTGGCCACATCGGTATCACCCGATGCGTGCTGCCAACCCAGGCCCACCGTCAGCTGCGCCGGGAAACGCTCGCCGCTGCCCACGTCCCAACGGCCGCGCACGCCCACGGTGCTGACATTGAGCGTGTCCTTGCCGCCTTCCAGTACCAGCGCGGCAGTACCGCCCTGCTCCACCGCACGATCGCTGTCGACCCAGTGCTTGGTGAACTGCACATACGGCTGCAGTTGGGTCTTGCCATGGGTCCAGGTCCAGCTGCCCTCCACCTGCGCGATGGTCACATCCGAATCCTGGCGGCTGTACAGGGTCTGCCCCAACAGCGGCACCTCGCGCGTGGTGCGCGTGCGGTAATCACCGCGCGACACGCTGCCACCGACCGCAAAGCCGTTGTTCCACTGGCCCTGTGCGTACAGGCCGAACGTGTTGCCGCGCAGGCGGGCCCGCGAGCTGCGATCGTACAGGCGCGTATCCAGCCGCTCGTTGCCCGCGGCCGCACCCAGCACCACATGTTCGCCCAGCTGCCAGTCCACACCCGCCATCAGTGCATTGCGGTTGGAGCGGATGTCGCCGCCGTTGCCATCGCCATCCTGCTTGAACACCTTGCCGCTGCCGGCCAGCCAGGCCGAGGCACGCTCGCCACGCACGGTCGGCAGTTCGCTGCCGAGACGCTGGCGGATGCCCTCTTCCAGATAGTTGTCGTACAGCAGCACCGCACGGCTGGCCGCATGCACCTCACCGGACAGCTGGTCGAACGCCGCGCGTGCGGTGCCCGCGTCGTACGTCAGCACCGTGTTGTACAGGCCCAGTGCTGCGCCACTCTGCGGCAGGCTGTCCAGCGCTGCAGCGGTGTTGTACTGGTTGCGCGTCTTCGCCGCCGTGGTGAATGCCGCGGTCTGCGCCACATCAATCTGCAGATTGGCCGTGTTCGCGGTATAGACCGGGGTGATGGTCAGGAAGGCCGACGGCGAGGTCGCCGAAGCGAACTGCCCGCTGACGCCACCACCTGCGTTGATCACGGTGTACTGCTGGCCCTGCTGGTAGCTGGTGTTCGGCGAGATGGTATTCACCTTTACGATGCTGCCACCCACGTTGGCGCTGCCGCCCACCTGTACCGTATCGCTGCCGGTGGCACCGAGATCGATGCCCAGCGTGCTGCCCGGCGACAGGGTCAGGTTGCCGCCCACCGTGATCGTGCCGGTGCCATTGCCCGCGCCGCTGCCGTTGCCCGGGCCGTTGCCCGGCGACAGCACGCCGCCGCTGGACACCGTTACGCCGCCACCGGTACCACCGATGGTGCCAGTGCCGGACAGCGTGGTACCGCTGCCGATGGTCCACTGGCCACCGATGTTGCCGGTGACATTCAGGCCACCGCCGGTGACCTGGCCGGTGCCGCTGAAGCCGCCGCTGTTGCCGCCCAGGTTCAGGCCGCCCGGGCCTGCCTGCACAATGCTGCCACCACCGCTGATGGTGCCGCCCAGCGTGGTGGTGCCGCCGGTGTTGATGACCAGGCCACCGTTGTTGGTGATGTTGCCGGTGATCGAGCCGCTGGCGCCGCCATTGCCGACCTGCACGGTACCGCCGGCATTGATGGTGGTGCCGCCGGTGTAGGTGTTGTTGCCGGTCAGGGTGACGGTGCCGGTGCCGGCCTGGGTCAGGCCACCACTGCCACTGATGGTGCCGCCCACCGTGGTATTGCCACCGACGTTGAACACCAGGCTGCCGTTGTTGCTGACGTTGCCGGCGATCGCACCGCTGGCGCCGCCAGTGCCAAGCTGCAACGTGCCGCCGGTGTTGATGGTGGTACCCCCGGTATAGGTGTTGTTGCCGCCCAGGATCAACGTGCCGCTGCCGGCCTGGGTCAGGCCACCGCTGCCGCTGATGGCGCCGCCGACGGTGGTGTTGCCGGCCACGTTGAACTCCAGGCTGCCGTTGTTGGTGACGTTGCCACCGATCGCGCCGGTCGCACCGCCGTTGCCGACCTGCAGCGTGCCGCCTGCGTTGATCGTGGTCGGCCCGGTGTAGGTGTTGTTGCCGGTCACGGTGAGCGTGCCGCTGCCAGCCTGGGTCAGGCCGCCGCTGCCGCTGATGGTTCCCCCCAGCGTGGTGTTGCCGGCCACGTTGGAGACCAGCGTGCCGTTGTTGGTGATGTCGCCGACGATCGAACCGGTCGCGCCACCGTTGCCCAGCTGCAGCGTACCGCCGGTGTTGATGGTGGTGCCGCCGCTGTAGGTGTTGGTGCCGGTCAGCACCAGCGTACCGCTGCCAGCCTGGGTCAGGCCACCGCTGCCGCTGATGGTGCCGCCCAGCAGAGTATTGCCCGCAACGTTGGAGATCAGCGCGCCATTGTTGATGATGTCGCCGGCGAGGGAGCCGGTCGCGCCGCCATTGCCGATCTGCAGTGTGCCGCCGGCGTTGATGGTCGTGCCACCGGTGTAGGTGTTGTTGCCGACCAGGGTCAGCACGCCAGCGCCGGCCTGGGTCAGCGCGCCCGTGCCACTGATCGCACCGCCGACCGTGGTATTGCCGGACACATCGAACACCAGGCTGCCGTTGTTGGCGACATTGCCGGTGATCGCACCGGTCGCACCGCCATTGCCCACCTGCAGCGTGCCACCGCTGTTGATGGTGGTGCCGCCGGTATAGGTGTTGTTGCCGGTCAGGGTCAGCGTACCGGCGCCGGCCTGGGTCAGGCCACCGCTGCCGCTGATGGTGCCGCCCAGCGTGGTGTTGCCGGCCACGTTGGAGACCAGCGCACCATTGTTGGTGATGTCACCGACGATCGCACCGGTCGCGCCACCGTTGCCGACCTGCAGCGTGCCGCCAGCGTTGATGGTGGTACCGCCGGTGTAGGTGTTGTTGCCGGTCAGCACCAGCGTGCCGCTGCCGGCCTGGGTCAGGCCACCGCTGCCGCTGATCACGGCGCCCACGGTTGCCGTGGTGCCGAGGTTGTAGACCAGGCTGCCGTCGTTGGTGATGTCGCCCAGCACCGAACCGGTGCTGCCGCCGCTGCCGATCTGCAGCGTGCTGCCGCCGTTGATGGTGGTGCCACCGGTATAGGTGTTGTCGCCGCTCAGGGTCAGCGTACCGGTACCGCTCTGCACCAGGCCGCCGGTACCACCGAGGACGCCGGCGAAGGTGGTGCTGGCGTTGTTGCCGCCGGTGGTCAGCGTTGCACCGCCCAGCGCCACCGTGCTGCCGGCGACACCGGCCAGGCCGCCGATGCTCTGGTTGCCACCGGCACTGATGTCCAGCGTGCTGGTGCCGGCCAGGTTCACCGTGCTGGCGCCAGACAGGCTGCCGCCCGCGCCCACCCCCAGCGTGCCGCTGTTGATGGTGGTGGTGCCGGTGTAGCTGCTGGCGCCGCCGAGGGTAACCGTCGCCGCGCCATCCTTCAGCAGGCCGCCGGCACCGCTGATCGGGCCATTCAAGGTCAACGCGTTGCTGCCGGCCAGGGTCAGCGTACCGCCGGCCAGCTGCACGCTGTTGGCCAAGGTCAGCGCGCTGGTGCCGTCCAGGCTGGCATTGCCGCCCACGGTCAGCGCGCCGGTTCCCAGTGCATTGTTGTTGCCCAGGGCAAGGCCGCCGGCGTTGAGTGCCACGCCGCCGCTGAAGGTATTGTTGCCGCTCAGGGTCTGTATGCCTGCGCCGTTCTTCACCAGGCCACCGGTGCCGGTGATGTCACCGGCGAACGTGCTGTTACCCACGCCATTGAGCGTCAGCGTGCTGCCGCCCAGCGCCACTGCCGAACCCGCCACGCCGGCCAGCGAGCCGATGGCCTGCGCGCCCCCCGCACTGATGTCGAAGGCGGTACCGGCGTTGGCCAGGTTCACCGCACCGGTCGCAGCCAGGCTGCCACCGGCGCCGATCGCCAGCGTGCCGGCGTTGATGGTGGTACCACCGGTGAAGGTGTTGGTGCCGGTCAAGGTCTGGGTACCCGATCCTTCCTTGATCAGGCCACCGGAGCCCGCCACCGAACCACTGAACGTGCCATTGGTGGCGTCTCCGATCGTCAGCGTGTTGGCACCCAGGTTCACCGTACCGTTGCCGATCAGGGTACCGAACTGCTGCGTGCCGCTACCCGCCGACAGATCGAAGGTCGCCCCCGAGGCCAGGTTGACGATGCCGCTGGCGTGCAGGCTCGCGCCCGCGCCCAGTGCCAACGTACCGGCGTTGATGTTGGTGCCGCCGGTGTAGGTGTTGGTGCCGTTCAAGGTCAGCGTGGCTGCCCCCTCCTTGGTCAGACTGCCGGTGCCGCTCAGGCTGCCATTAAGGGTGAGGTTGTTGCTGCCCAGCACGGTCAACGCGTTGTTGAGGACGAAGGTGTTGGCAAGGATGGCCGCAGTATTCGAATCGAGCGTAGCAGCGCCTCCGACCGTCACCGTACCGGTGCCCAGCGCAGCATCGTTGCCGACCACCAGGCCACCGGCGTTGAGCGCCACGCCGCCGCTGAAGGTGTTGACGCCATTGAGCGTCTGCACGCCCGCGCCGTTCTTGACCAGGCCACCACTGCCGCCGATCACACCGTTGAAGGTGCTGTCCACCGTGCCGCCCAGGGTCAGCGTGCTGCCGCCCAGCGCCACCGTGCTGCCGGCCACGCCGGCCAGCGAACCGATGGCCTGGTTGCCCGCGGAGATGTCGAGCGTACCGGTACCGGCCAGGTTCACCGCGCCGGTTGCGGCGAGGCTGCCACCGGCACCGATCGCCAGCGTGCCGCTGTTGATGGTGGTACCACCGGTGTAGGTGTTGGCACCGCTCAGGGTTACCGTGGCCGCACCGTCCTTGATCAACCCACCTGTACCCGAGATCACACCGCCCAGTGCCAGCGACTGGCTGCCGAGCAGATCAAGATTGGCACCCGCTGCCAGGCTGATGTTGTTGGCCAGGCTGGCAACGGTCGATGCGTCCAGCGTTGCGTTGCTTCCGACCGTCAACGCACCGCTGCCGAGCGCAGCGTTGTTGCCAACCACCAGGCCACCGCCGTTGAGTGCAACGCCACCGCTGAAGAGATTGGCGCCGCCCAGCGTGAGAATCCCGGCGCCATTCTTGACCAGGCCACCGGTGCCGGAAATCGCGCCATCGAAGAGGCTGTTGCCAACGCCACCGAGTGTCAGCGTCTGTGCCCCCAGGCTCACCGTCGAGCCCGCCACGCCATTCAACGCCCCGATGGTCTGGCTGGCCCCTGCGGTGGAGATATCAAAGCCGGTGCCTGCGGCGCTCAGCATCACCGCACCGGTGGCGGCCAGGCTGCCGCCCGGACCAATCGCCAGCGTGCCGGCATTGATGAAGGTCCCGCCGGTGTAGGTATTGGCACCGGTCAGCGTCTCGATGCCCGCACCGACCTTGGTCAGGCCCCCCGTGCCTGCGATCGAGCCACTGAAGGTGCCATTGGTGGCGCCGCCGACCTCGATCGAGTTGGCACCGAGGTTCACCGTACCGTTGCCGACCAGCGTGCCGAACTGCTGCGTGCCACTGCCGGCAGACAGATCCAGCGTGGCGCCGGTTGCGAGGTTCACGGTACCGCTCGCCGCCAGGCTGGCACCGGCCCCCAGCGCCAGCGTGCCGGCGTTGATGTTGGTGCCACCGGTGTAGGTGTTGATGCCATTCAAGGTCAGCGTCGCGCTGCCATTCTTGGTGAGGCTGCCGGCCCCGGATAGGACGCCGTTGAGCGTCAGTGCATTGGTCCCGAGCACGGTCAGCCCGGCGTTGAGCGCGATGTTGTTGGTCAGCGCTGCCAGGCCGGTGGTATCCAGCGTGGCGGCACCACCAACGGTCAGTACGCCGCTGCCCAGCGCCGCGTCATTGCCAAGCACCAGTCCGCCCGCGTTGAGCGTCACGCCGCCGCCAAAGGTGTTGGCCGCGGACAGCGTCTGTACGCCCGTGCCTACCTTGATCAGCCCGCCGCTGCCACTGATCACGCCGTCGAACGCGGCGTTGCCGGCCGTACCGAAGGTCAACGAATTGCCGCCCAGCGCCAGCGTGCTTCCGCCAGCACCGTTGAGCGCGCCGATGGTCTGGCTGCTGCCGGCACCGGAGATATCGAAGCCAGCGCCTGCTCCCAACGTGACATCGCCCGCTGCGGCAAGGCTGCCGCCCGTGCCCAGCGCCAGCGTGCCGGCGTTGATGGTGGTACCACCGCTGTAGGTGCTGGCCCCTGCCAGCGTCAGCGTGGCGGTGCCGTTCTTGATCAGGCTGCCATTGCCGGCCACGATGCCGCCCAGGGTCAGCGCGTTGCTTCCCGGCAGGGTCAGTGCCACGCCCGATCCCAGGTTCACGGCGTTGCCCAGCGTCACCGCAGCGCCGGCATCCAGCGTGGTGCTGCCGGACACATTCAACGCACCGGTGCCCAGCGCGCCGCTGGCGCCGACCACCAGGCCGCCACCATTCAAGGTCAGGCCGCCGCCAAAGGTGTTGCTGTTGTTGAGCGTCAGCAGGCCAGCACCGTTCTTGACCAGGCTGCCGTTGCCGCTCAGCACGCCGCCCAGGGTGAGGTCACTGCCGCCGCCCAGGGTCAGCTGCGTGCCGGCGCCGAAGTTCACCGCGTTGGCAAGGTTCAGTGCCACCGTGTTGTCGAGGCTGACGGTGCCACCCACACCGAGCGCGCCGGTCCCCAGCGCACCGGCGTTGCCCAGCACCAGCCCACCGCCATTGAGCGCCAGGCCACCGCTGAAGGTGTTGGCACCGGACAGCGTCTGGATGCCAGTACCGGTTTTGACCAGGCCGCCAGTGCCGCTGATCACGCCATCAAAGCTGGCGTTGGCATTGCTGCCGAAGGTCAGCGAATTGCCGCCCAGCGTCAGCGCGGTTCCGGCCACGCCGTTCAACGCAGCGATGGTCTGGTTGCCGCCGGCCGCGGAAATGTCGAAGCCCGCGCCGGCATTGCCGAGCGTCACATCGCCGCCCGCCGCCAGGCTGCCACCGGCCCCCAGCGCCAGCGTGCCGTTGTTGATGGTGGTGCCGCCGGCATAGAGGTTGGCACCGCTCAGGGTCAACCGTGCCGCACCGTCCTTGATCAATCCACCGGCGCCGAACACCGGCCCACCCAGCGTCAGGTCGTTGCTGCCCAGCACGGTCAGATTGGCACCTGCGGCCAGGCCGATGCTGTTGCCCAGGTTCAGTGCGGCGCTGGCATCCAGCGACGCGTTGCCACCCACATCCAGTGCGCCGGTGCCCAGTGCGCCGGCATTGCCCAGCCGCAGCACACCGGCATTGAGGCCGACACCACCGGAGAAGGTGTTGGAGCCATTCAAGGTCAGCGTCGAAGCGCCGTTCTTGACCAGTTCGCCGGTTCCGGCGATGACACCGCCCAGCGTTACATTCTCCGTGCCAAGCAGGTTCAGTACCGTGCCTCCGCCCAGATTCACCGCATTGCCCAAGCTGAGCGCGACACTGCTGTCCAGCGTCGCGCTTGCGCCGACATTCAGTGCGCCCGTGCCGAGTGCACCGGCATTGCCCAGCAGCAGGCCACCACCGTTGAGCGTCAGCCCACCATTGAAGGTATTTGCGCCGTTGAGGGTCAACAAGCTGGCACCGTTCTTCACCAGGCCACCTGCGCCGGAAACCGCGCCGCCCAGGGTGATGGCCTGTGTGCCCGGCAGCGTCAGCAGCGCACCACCACCGAGCGCGACATCATTGGCCAGGCTCAGGGGGGCACTGCCGTCCAGCGAAACACTCCCGCCGACGCTGAGCGCTCCGGTACCCAGCGCACCGTTGTTGCCCAGCAGCAGACTTCCGGCGTTTGCGCTCAGTCCACCACTGAAGGTGTTGGTGCCGTTCAAGGTCAACGTCGACGCACCGTTCTTGACCAGGCTGCCGGTGCCGGTGATGTTGCCGGCCAGGGTCAGGTTCTGGCTGCCCGGCAGGGTCAATGCCGCGCCAAGGTTGATCGCATTGCCCAGGTTCAGCGCAGCAGTGGCGTCCAGCGAACCGTTGCCACTTACGGTCAGCGCACCGCTTCCCAGCGCACCGGCGTTGCCCAGCACCAGGCCACCGGCGGCAAGATTTACCCCACCGCTGAAGGTGTTGGCGCTGGTCAGCGTCTGCACGCCGGTGCCCTGCTTGATCAGGCCACCGGTGCCGCCGATCACGCCGGCGAAGGTCTGGTTGGTGGCATCACCGAAGGTGAGCGTGCTGCTGCCCAACGTCACCGTGCTGCCGGCGATGCCGGACAGTGCACCGATGGTCTGGTTGCCCCCCAGCGAGATGTCCAGGTCAGCGCCCACGCCGGCCAGGCTGACCGCACCGCCGGCAGCCAGGCTGCCGCCGCTGCCCACCGCGACCTTGCCGGCATTGATGGCCAGGCCGCCGGTGAAGGTGTTCGCACCACCCAGCGTCAGCGTGGCAGCGCCGTTCTTGACCAGGCTGCCGGTCCCGCCAATGACACCCCCCAGCGTCAGCGCGTTCGAGCCCAGCACATTGAGCGAACCGCCGGCGCCCAGTGTGATGCCATTGCCCACGGTGAGCCCGGTGCTGGCGTCGAGCGATACCGCGCCGCCGACGTTCAGTGCGCCGGCTCCCAGTGCACCGCCATTGCCCAGCACCAGACTGCCGGCGTTGAGCGCCAGACCGCCGCCGAACGTATTGGCGCCGTTGAGCGTCAGGGTTGCCGCGCCATTCTTGATCAGGCCGCCAGCGCCACCGATCACGCCGTTGAAGGTGAGCGCCTGGTTGCCCAGCAGATTCAGGCTGGCGCCGGCACCGAGGTTGACGGCATTGGTCAACGCCAACCCGGTCGTGCCATCCAGCGTGGCATTGCCGCCGACGGACAGCGTGCCGCTGCCCAACGCTGCCACGTTGCCCAGCAACAAGCCGCCGGCGTTGAGCGCAACACCGCCGCTGAGGTTGTTTACGCCGGACAGGGTCTGCACACCGATGCCCTGCTTGATCAGGCCACCCGTGCCGGCGCCGAACGTGCCGCTGTAACTGGTGTCGCCCAGCCCGCCCAAGGTCAGAGTGTGGCTGCCCAGATTGACCGTGCCGCCGAGGCCGGCCAACGAGCCGATGGTCTGGTTGGCCGCTGCCGTCAGGTCCAGCGTGGTGCCAACGCCCAGCGTCATCGCACCCGTGGGCGACAGGCTGCCGCCCGCGCCGAGCGCGAGCGAGCCCCCGGCAAGGCTGAAGTTACCGGTCAGCAAGTTGGCACCATTCAAGGTCAACGTGCCCGCGCCGTTCTTGGTCACGTTGCCGGCACCGGAGATCGAACCGTTCAATGACAGCGCATTGCTGCCCAGCAGGTTCAGCGAGCCCCCGCCATTGATCACCAGATTGTTGCCCAGGGTGAAGCCCGCCGTCGTATCCAACGAAGCGCTGCCACCCACGGTCAGGTTGCCGCTGCCCAGTGCACCGGCATTCCCCAGTACCAGGCCGCCGGCATTGAGGTTGACGCCGCCGGAGAACAGGTTTGCGCCGCCGAGAGTAACGATGCCGGTGTTGTTGACCGTCAGCCCGCCAGTACCGGACAGCACGCCACCCAGGCTGAACGCATTGGTCCCCGCGAGTGACAGATTGCCACCAAGGCTGAAAGCGTTGGCCAGATTCAGACCGGCCGTGGAGGAGGCGATGGCACCCCCGTTGGCGGTGAACAGCCCTGTGCCGAAGGAACCGGCATTATTGAAATTGACCAGACCATCATTGAGCGTGGTCGTGCCTGCACCAGCCCACGCACCCTGCAGGTTCCAGGTACCGCTGTTGACGGTGAGCCTCTGGAAGTTGATGTACTGGTTCCAGCCCAGCGTGGTCACCACCCCACCGGTACCGCTGCCCGGGCCGGTGGCGCTGTTCTGCAGCACCAGGCTGTTGTTGGACGCCGAACCACCGTCGACGATGCCGGCCGCGGCCAGATTCACCGCAAGCGCGCCGACCTGCCCGGCCACGCCGATACCGGCGGTATTGACGCTGGAACCAGACACGGCGGTGAAGGTGTTGCCGGTGACCGAACTGCCCAGGTTCACACTGCCGTTGATGGTTCCTGCGTTGAGGAAGGTATTGCCGGCCCCCGCCGTGGCCGAACCCTGGAACCCTATGCGGCCGGTAATGGTGCCGGTGTTGTCGAGAGTGGTCTGCGCACCACCGTAGCTGACGATCGATGCCGCATCGGCCGTGGTCAACAGGCCTGCACCAAAGATCGACATGTCCACATTACCGGCGTTGACGATGTTGCTGACACCGCCGGAAGCATTCTGCACCACCAGCGCCTGTCCGCCGAAACCGAAGATGGAGCCGATGTTGACCAGGCCTTTGATCGCCCCGCCTGCCTGATTGTTGACGCTGATGGTGTTTCCACCGACGGTGTTGTTGCCCAGCACCATGCCCGACGCCGCCAGGCTCAGGCCACCGTTGATCGTGGGATCGACCGTGCCCTGGTTGTTCACGGTGATGCCATTACCACTCAAATTCACTGCACTTCCGCCAACGACCGGCAGCACGCTGAGCGCGGCGCCGGTCTGGATATCCAGCGTCACGCCATTGATGCTGTTGGCCAGAGAATTGGTATTGGAGCCGGTGGCGCAGGTCACCGTCGTACCTGCGGTAGTGCAGGCCGCGAATGCCGATCCACTGGCCAGCGTGGCTGCCAGTGCTACCGCCAGCTGGTGCGTCCGCAATCGCGGTGGCCGTGCCGAGCGTACCGCGCTTCCGCCGGGATTCTGGGCGACCTCCGAAGCAACCTGCATTACGCCGAGGGCGCGATTGAAAACCAGACGGTAAATGCGGTTCATCGGTAAATCTCCATGAAAAGACCGGATGGCACAGCTGGCAGGTTTTTTGGAGACAATGCGGCCCACCTCGGCTCCCGATACGGAAACAAGGCTTGAAGGCATTAACTCCTGAAAATCTTCACATCTTCACGCGATCACACCCGGTGACAGGTACGAAAGCATGTCCATCAAGGCGAAAACTCCCCGGTTTCGCCCGACGAATGGCGGCACTGTGCGACCGTCGGTGCCAGCGGCATGTGAATCACGCCCTCCATTTTCATGACGTACGTCAAATAAAACGGGCGGACAAAATGGTTTTGCCGAAAATGCATATATCTACTGGAAGCGGAGATTCCTTTCCCCGCCATAAGTAAATACATTCAGCTGCTCGAGAGTTTCATCAGCACCAGGCCGGAAACGATCAGTACCGCCGCACCGATCCGCATCGGGCTGACCTGCTCGCCCAGGAACACGATGCCGACCACGAATGCGCCGACCGCGCCGATGCCGGTCCAGATCGTGTAGGCGGTGCCCAGCGGCAGGCTGCGCATGGCCACGGCCAGCAGCCAGAAGCTGGCGATCATGCCAACGATCGTGACCACGGTGGGGGTGAGCTTGGTGAAGCCTTCGGACTGCTTCATGGACACGGCCCAGACGATTTCCAGCAGGCCGGCGAACAACAGATAGATCCAGGCCATGACGGCCCTCCTCTTGGTAGGGCCAGGCCGTCCTGGTCATTGATTCCCGATGTGGGGGAGGTCGTTCCTCCAGGCCGGCATTCTAGCAACGGGGGCTGGCCCGGGGCGCCGTGGGCGGGAACGGGTTACAGCAGATTCAGCGCGTGAAGCTGGCGTCGATGCAC
>NZ_JASJSI010000100.1:0-16066 GCF_030237085.1 Stenotrophomonas maltophilia group sp. Smal32 | reverse complement strand
CCCGGCCAATCCCATGATCGACAAACGCCGCCCACCACGAGGGGCTGCGCCGTTGGCTGGAATCCTAGATCGGTGCCAGCGCGGTAAACGGTGCCCACGGCAGGTTGCGCAGCAGCGCATACCCGGGCAGCACCCAGAGCCAGAACGTGGGATTGGCCAGTACCCGCATCAGCGGGTCGAGCACGCTTGGGCGGATGCCGGCGATGTTCAGCAGCATCAACAACAGGAACGGCAGGCTGATGACCAGCAACGGGTTCATCGCCATCGCGCCGGGCAGGTCGAAGTGGACCAGGGAATACAGGCAGCGCGTGCTGCCACAGCCCGGGCAGTACAGGCCGGTCAGCGCGTACAGCGGGCAGCTCGGCAGCGGATTGCCGGCGACATACGGGTTGACGTTGCGCAGCACCACCGTGGCACCTGCGGCCAGGCCGGCGGAAACCAGCAGCGGCGCCCAGCGGGCGAGTCGGGAACGGATGGGAAGCGCGGACATGCAACAACGGATCCGGCGCAGGCGCCGGATCCGTCCAGGCGTATCAGTAGCCGCTGTTGCTCATCGCGCCCATGCCGCCGAGCACAACGAAGAACAGCACGTACAGCACGACCAGCACGGCCCAGGCGATGGCCGACCAGATGGCCCACTTCTTGGCCTTGGCGGCGGAGTCCTGGGCGCCGCCGATGTCGCCAGCGGCCAGCTTGCCGTTGACCTGTGCGGCGTAGACGATCGACACGATGCCGGCCGGCAGGCAGCAGAACAGGGTGGTCAGGATCGCCCAGACCAGGTTGTTCGGGACCTGCGGAGTAGCAGTATTCATGGGTTCAAGCTCCTTGATGGGTGGTGGTGGTGAATCATTGGTCGGAAAGAGCGCCCAGTACGGCCAAGCCGCCGAACAGCCCGAACCACAACAGCAACAGGACCGGCAGGGCCACGGCCGAAGCCACTGCCCACCAGCCCGCCTTGCGCGACGCGCTGTAGGCCCCCGGCAGGTCGCCGGCCGCGCGGCGGCCATCGACCTGGGAGGCATAGACGATCGACACCACGCCCAACGGCAGGCAGCAGAACAGCGTCGTCAGGATCGCCCAGACCAGATGGTTGGGGATGTAGACCGGACGGCTGAGCGGTGGTGGTTGATTCAAAGCGAGACTCCATTCCTTGGTGGCCGGCCTTGGTGAATCGGCCGAACCTCCCCCCTGTGGGTGCGTAATCTACCGCAACCGGCGTTGCATGTATGCGTTTACACGCACGGCATGCCGTGTTCGCCACTGGACGCTGGCGTATGTGGAGAGGTCACTCCACCCGCCAGGCTGGCCGATTCCGTCAGGCGTGATCGCCGCGCAGGGCCCGCACCTGGCCCTCCAGCGCTTGGGCGTTGGCGGTGTGGCCATCCACGGCCGGTGCCGCCACCACTTCGACGGTGGCGCGGAAACGGCGCGGCACCCGCATGCGGCCCAGGCGGCTGTCGCGCCGGCTCCACATGCTCGACCACATGCCGCGCAGGGCCATCGGCACCACCGGCACCGGACGCCGTTCGAGGATCTTCTCGACGCCGGATTTGAACGGGGCCATCGCGCCATCCTTGGTCAGTGCGCCTTCCGGGAAGATGCAGACCAGCTCACCTTCGGCCAGCGCGGCGTCGATCTCATCGAACGCGCGCTGCATCAGCGCCGGGTCCTCGCGTGCACCGGCAATCGGGATCGCCTTGGCGGTGCGGAAGATCCAGCGCATCACCGGAATGTTGAAGATCCTGTAGTACATGACGAAGCGCACCGGGCGCGGGATCGTCGCCGACAGGATCAGTGCGTCCATGTAGCTGACATGGTTGCAGACCAGCAGCGCGGCGCCTTCGTCGGGCACGTTGGCCTCGATGCCGTGCGGGCGCAGCCGGTACAGGGTGCGCACCATCAGCCAGCTGAGGAAGCGCATCAGGAATTCGGGGACGATGGTGAAGATGTAGATCGCCACCAGCGCGTTGGCGATGGCCAGCGCCAGGAACTGCTGCGGGATGGTCCAGTGCAGCAGCGTGTGCGCGGCCAGCGACAGCAGGGCCGCGCCCACGATGAAGCCGGAATTCTGGATGTTCAGCGCGGCGAACACGCGCGACATCTGCGCCTTCGGCGTGCGGCTCTGGATCAGCGCGAACAGCGGCACCACGAAGATGCCGGTGAACAGGCCGATGCCGACCAGGTCGATGACGATGCGGATGCTGCCGGGCTGCTGCAGGAACGTGCTGACGGTAAGCCCATGCGCGGTCGCCTCGCCGCTGCGGGCGAAGTACAGGTCGAGCAGGAAGGCGGTCATGCCGAACGCACCCAGCGGCACCAGGCCGATTTCCACCGTGCGTGCCGACAGCTTCTCGCACAGCAGCGAGCCGACGCCGGTGCCGATCGAGAACAGGGCCAGCGCGAAGATGTACAGGGTCGGCTCGCCGCCGAGGTTGGTCACCGCATAGGCCGGCAGCTGCGAGGTCAGCACGGTGCCGACGAACCAGAACCAGGACACGCCGAGGATCGAGTTGCGCACGGCTTTCTGCTGGCGCGCCATGCGCAGCACTGCCAGCGATTCCGGCAGCGGGTTCCAGTTGATCTTCAGGTCGGGATCGCCGGCATCGACCTTGGGAATCAGCCGTGCGGCGATGTTGCCGCAGATCGCCAGCGCGATGATCGCGCACGCGGCCACCACCGTGCCATGACTGCCGGCTACGGTGAACACCAGGCCGCCGACGATCATGCCGGACAGGATCGACATCGAGGTGCCCATCTCGACCAGGCCGTTGCCACCGGTCAGTTCCTCGGGTTTGAGCACCGACGGCAGCACCGAATACTTCACCGGGCCGAACAGGGTCGATTGCATGCCAGTGCAGAACAGGGCGACCAGCAGCACCGGCAGGCTCTGGGTGAGGAAGCCGGTAGCAGCCAGCGACATGATCACGATCTCCATGGTGGTGGTGATCACGATCAGCCGCGATTTTTCCAGCTTGTCGGCGATCTGCCCGGCCAGTGCCGAGAACAGGAAGTACGGCAGGATGAAGATGGCCGGTGCCAGCGTGGCGTACAACCCCAGTTCTTCCTCCGGCACGGCCATGAACAGCAACATGCTGATGATCGCCTGCCGGTACACGTTGTCGTTGAACGCACCCAGCGCCTGGACGACGAAGAACGGCAGGAAACGGCGCTGGCGCAGCAGGGCGAACTGGTTGTGACCGGACATGGAACCTCCTTGACCGGCGCAGCCTAGCATTCCTGCCCGTGCGTCGGGACTGCGGTGGGTAGATCCACGCATGGCGTGGATCTACCCAGACCCCATGTCGGTGGGTGCGGACCGTTGGCCCGCACGCCTGCAGAACTTCAGACGATATCGTCGACCACGCCGCCATCCACGCGCAGTGCCGCACCGGATGTGGCCGAAGCCTGCGGGGACGCGAGGTACACCACCATGTTGGCCACTTCCTCGACCGTGGCAGTGCGCTGGATCACCGAAGACGGCCGGTGTGCCATGACGAATTCGCGGCCGATCTGCTCCAGCGGCTTGCCACTGCGCTGGCGTTCATCTTCGAACATTGCCGCGAAGCCATCGGACAGGGTCGGGCCGGGCAGCACCGCATTGACGGTGACACCACTGCCGGCCACGCGCTTGGCCAGGCCGCGCGACAGCGACAGCTGCGCGGTCTTGCTGACCCCGTAATGGATCATGTCGGCGGGAATGTTGCGTGCCGATTCGGAGGAGATGAACAGCACGCGGCCCCAGCCGGCGTCGACCATCGCCGGCAGCAGCGCCCGCGACAGGCGCACGCCGGACATCACGTTGGTCTGCCAGTAGCGCTCCCAGGTGGCGTCTTCGGTCTCGAAGAAGTCCTCGGGGCCGAAGATGCCGGCGTTGTTGACCAGGATGTCGACCTTGGGCAGGCCGGCCAGCAGGGTATCGACGCCGGCTGCATCGGAGAGGTCGGCGGCGACGCCGGTCACCTCGGCACCCGGAACGGCGGCGAGCACGCGCTGGCGGGCGCGTTCGACGCTGTCGGTGCTGCGGCCATTGAGAATGACCCGCGCACCCGCTGCGGCAAGACCCTGGGCGATCGCCAGGCCGATGCCGGCGGTGGATGCGGTGACCAGCGCGGTGCGGCCGGCGAGTTCGATCTTCATGGGGGCGTCCAGGAGCAGGGGAGCACCCAGTATCCGCGCGGGAACGTGATCGGGATGCAGCGCCAGGCGCAACGCGCTGTTGCGCACGGCACAGTAGATCCACGCCACGCGTGGAAGCAGCACCGGTAGCGCCGGGCCATGCCCGGCGGCAGTTGTCAGGTGAGCGTACGCACTGCCTCATTCGCCGCCGCCCGCACTTTCGGCAGCAACCGCAGCACCAGCGCCATCTGCGTGCGTATCAGCTGCAGCTTCGGCGGCATCGCCTCATCGATCTGTTCCAGCTCGGCGGCCACCGCGCGATCGGCATCGTTGTCATCTTCGGCGACTGGCTGGCGTGCGGCCAGGGCGGTGGCCAGCTGCTGCAGCGCCTTGCGCACGCGATCACCGGCCGCCAATGCCAGCGGATCACTGGCGTAGCTGTCCACCTGGTCGCGGTGCGCGCCAAGCGCCGAGAGGTGGCCCAGCAGGGTGTTGGACAGGGCCAGGAAGTGGAAGCCGGCATCCAGGTTGCGGCGCACGTGGCCGGGCTCACGCAGCATGTTCGACAGCGCGGTGGACAGCGCGGCATCGGCGTTGTGCATGTCGCGGCGGGCGATGCGATAGGCCAGGTCATCGCGCATGCCGCTGCGGTACTGGCCCAGCACCGAATCGAGGTAGCGCGCGGCGGTATCCAGCACCCGCGCCAGCACCCGATGCAGCTGGCGGCCCTGCCAGTCGGGCAGGATCAGGAACGCGGCGGCGGCGGCGATCGCGCAGCCCAGCAGCGTATCGACCATGCGCGGCACGATCAGCACGAAGCCATCGCCGATCAGGTTGAAGCAGGTCAGGGCCATCACGGTGATCGCCGCCGATGCCACCAGGTAGCGATCGGTACGGGTGAAGAAGAACAGCAGCGCCGACAGCAGCGCGATCAGCAGCTGTACGTGCAGCTGCGGGAACAGCTGCAGCAATGCCCAGGTGAGCACGAGGCCGGCCACGGTGCCGACGATGCGCTGCGCCAGGCGCTGGCGGGTGGCACCGAAGTTGGGTCGGCACACGAATACGATGGTCAGCAGTACCCAAGAACCGTTCTGTGCGTTGAACAGCCGGATGGCCGCGAAACCGGCGATCAGTGCCAGCGCCATGCGCAAGCCATGGCGGAACAGCACCGAGCCGGGCGTGAGCTGCTGGCGCAGGCGCACGCCCATCTCGCGCAGGGTGTGCGGATTGCTGTCGCGCAGGCGCGTATCGACATTGTCGAGGCTGGCCTCGGAGCGTTCGGCGTCCAGCAGGCGGCGCTCGATGCTGCGCAGGTTGTGCACCAGCAGGTCCAGCGAGCCCAGCAGGCGCTGCCACTGCGGGCGCTGCTGGTCGCGCAGGTAGGCCAGCGCATCGGCCAGATCGCGCCCGGCCTGCTGGTTGCTTTCGCCATACACGAACGGACGGCGCAGGCGGATCGCCTCGCCCAGCCGCGCGCAGGCCTGGCCCTGCAGGTCGAGCAGGCGCTGGCAGCGGTACAGCACGTCGCTGTGGAAGAAGGCGTCGACCAGCGCGCCATACGGGTAGTGCGAGGAGCTGGCGCGCTCGTGGAAATCCTGCGCCATGTAGTACAGGCGCAGGTACAGGCCGGAGTTCACCCCGGGCCGGCCGGAGCGGCCGAAGCGGGCCAGGATCGCCGTCTTGGCCTCGTTCAACGCGCCGACCACGCGCCGGTTCTGCTCGGCCAGATCGAGCTGGCGGCGTTGCAGGTCGGCCTCGCGCACCGGCTCGAACAGGGCGGCCTTCAGCTGCAGGTAGCGGCCCAGTTCGATGTAGAGCCGCGCCACGCGCTCGCGCACCGGGCGGTTGGCGAACAGCGTGGTCCACAGGATCGACAGCAGTCCGTACCAGACGGCACCCGCCAGCAGGTGGCTGACGGCGTCCAGCGCGCTGTGCAGATCGGTAGCGCCATGCTGCTCCAGGCCGATCATGGTGTAGATCGCCAGCGTTACCGTGGCTTGGGCGATGGATGCGTAGCGCTCGCCGAGTGCGCCGAGCAGGGTCAGGCAGAAGGTGGACAGTGCCAGCGCGCCGATGAAGATCCACGGCCACGGGAACAGCCAGATCACCGAGGCTGCAGCGATACAGAAACACAGCAGCGACAGCAGTACCGCCTTTGTCCGGCCCCACCAGTTGTCGTCGGTTTCGGCGATGGCACTGGCGATGATGCCGAGGAACACGCCGGGCAGCGCCGTGAGCGCGTCCAGATGCCAGCACACGGCAAGCGCCGCCGTCAGGGCGATGAACACCCGCAGGCCATAACTGGCCTTCTCGTGGGCCCACAAGCGGCTGAGGCGGGATTGGCGGGCGGACATGCAGGCTCGGTGGAAGGATCGAGCTCCATTATTGCGGGGTGCGCGTGAAATATGGAGTGCGGACCGTCGGTCCGCACCCACCATCCGCATCCGCCGGGCATGGCCCGGCGCTACCGTTTCAGTCGATCCGCGCCATGCGAGGATGGGCCCTTCTACGCCCGCTGCGCGCGCTTGAGCAGCTTCGCTTCGCGCTTGCGTGCACGACGTGCCCGCCAGCGTTCGGCCAGGCAGGAGAAGATCACGTACAGCGCCGGCGTGCTGAGCAGGGTCAGGCTCTGCGAGAACAGCAGGCCGCCGATCATCGCGATGCCCAGCGGACGCCGCAGCTCGGACCCTTCGCCCAGGCCGATCGCCAGCGGCACCGCCGCCAGGATCGCCACCATCGTGGTCATCATGATCGGGCGGAAGCGCACGATGCTGGCCTCGCGCGCGGCATCGCGCGGCGCCAGCCCATGCTCGCGCTGCGCCACCAGCGCGAAGTCGATCATCATGATCGCGTTCTTCTTGACGATGCCGATCAGCAGCACCAGCGCGATCATCGAGATCACCGACAACTCGGTGTTGGTGCCGAACAACGCCAGCAGCGCACCCACGCCCGCCGCCGGCAGCGTGGACAGGATGGTGACCGGGTGGATCAGGCTCTCGTAGAGCATGCCCAGCACCAGGTACACGGTCAGGATCGCGGCAAACACCAGGATCAGCATGTCGCTGGGGTCGGAGTTGAAGCCGAAACCGGCGTCATCGGCCAGGCGGATGTCGCCGGGCATGCGCATGCCGGCCACCGTGGCATCGATGATCGCCTTGGCCTCCCCCATGCTCACGTCCGGCGCCAGGTTGTAGCTCAGGTCCATCGTCGTGTACTGGTTTTCATGGGTGATCTGCGACGGCGCCAGCCCCGGTACCTGGGTCGCCACCGCGGTGATCGGCACCATGTCGCCGTTGCGCGCACGCACGTACACCTCGTCCAGCGCCGCCGGTGTGGCCGTCTGCGAGGGCAGGGCGTTGACCACCACGCTGTACTGGTTGATGTCGGAGTAGATGGTGGAGATCTGGCGCTGGCCGAACGCACCGTACAGCGCGCCATCGATGGCGCCGACGGTGATGCCCAGGCGCGCGGCCTTGGCGCGGTCGATCTCGATGTTCTGGCGCAGGCCGGCGTTGTCCACGTCGGTGCCGACGTCGCGCAGCTTCGGGTTCTTCTTCAATTCCGCCTGCAGCTTTGGCAGCCATTCCTGAAGCGATGCCAGGTCGTTGCCCTGCAGCGAGATGCGGTACTGCGCGCCCTGGCTGGAACCGCCGCCATCGTTGCTGGGAAGATCCTGGATCGCGCGCAGGCGCAGCTGCAGGTCGGGGTAACGGTCGGCCTTGGCGCTCAACCGTGCCAGCGCATGCGCGGTGGTTTCGCGGCGGCCGTCGCTGCGCGACTTCAGCTCGATGTTGAACTGTGCGCTGGAGCCCTGGCGGCCACTGCCCAGGCGCACGCCCACGGTCTTCACCGCGGGGTCGGCCATCAGCATGTCGGTGATGCGGCGCTGGCGGGCCACCATGTCCTCGAAGGACACGGTGGCACTGGAGTTGGCACGGCCCCAGATCAGGCCGGTGTCCTGCGGCGGGAACGCGCCCTTCTTCACCGCGCCGAACAGGAAGACGGTGACGCCGATCAGGATCAGCGGGGTCAGCGACAGCAGCAGCGCGTGGCGCAGCGAGAAGTCGAGGAACACGGTGTAGACGCGTAGCATGCGTTCGTGGCCGGCATCGAGCCAGCGGCCGAAGCGCGACGGCGGCGCAGCGTGATCGTGGGCGCTGAGGAAGCGGCTGCACAGCGCCGGGGTGAGCGTAAGCGAGACGATCATCGAAACCACGATCGCCGCCACCAGAGTGACGGTGAACTCGCGGAAGAACGCGCCCATCATGCCGCTGGCGAACAGCAGCGGGATGAATACCGCCACCAGAGAGGCGGTGATCGAGACGATGGTGAAGCCGATCTCGCGTGCACCGGTCAGCGCCGCCTGCATGCGCGGCATGCCCTCGTCGAGGTGGCGCATGATGTTCTCGATCACCACGATTGCGTCGTCGACAACGAAGCCGATCGCGATCACCAGCGCCAGCAGGCTCAGGTTGTTCAGGGTGAAGCCCATCACGTACATCACCAGCGCGGCACCGGCCAGCGACAGCGGCACGGTCACCGCGGCGATCAGCGTCGGTGCCAGCCGGCGCAGGAACAGCGCCATGGTCAGCACCACCATCGCCAGGCTGATCAGCAGGGTGATCTGCACTTCATGCAGCGACGAACGGATGGTCGGCGTACGGTCGAAGTACGGCGTCATCGTGGTGCCCGGCTGCAGGTAGTCGCGCAGGGTCGGGATCTGTGCCTTGACCCGGTCCACGGTCTCCACGATGTTGGCGCCGGCACGGGTGAACACGTACATCACCACCGCCGGTTTGTGGTCGAACCACGCGGCCTGGTAGGCGTCCTGCTGGCCGTCGTAGACATTGGCGACGTCCTTGAGACGGATCACCCGGCCATCGCCCTGCGTCTTGACCACCAGGTCGGCGAAGTCGGCGGCGCGCGCCACCGAGTCGTTGGCAATGATCGCGGTGGTGGTGTTGCCATCGCTGAGGAAGCCGGTGGGCGAGGTCACGTTGGCCGCGCGCACGGCGTTGCGCAGGTCATCGGCGGTCAGGCCCAGCGCGTTCATCAGGCGCAGGTTGACGTCCACGCGTACCGCTGGCGTCGAGGCACCGGCGATGTCGACCGAAGCAACGCCGCTGATCTGGCGGATGCGCTGCGCCAGCAGCGAATCGGCCACGTTGTACAGCTCGTCGGCCGACTGCGTCTGCGAGGTCAGCGCGATCGCAATCACCGGGTCGTCGTTCGGGTTCGCCTTCTGGTACATCGGCGAGCCCATGCCCGAGGGCAGGTCGGCCTGTGCCGAGTTGATCGCGGTCTGTACGTCCAGCGCGGCCGAATCGATGTTGTGGCCGCTCTGGAAGATCATGAACACCAGCGAGCTGCCTTCCGAGCTCGACGAGCGCATGCGGTCGATGCCCGGCAGCTGGCCAAGGTGGCGTTCCAGCGGCGCGGTGACCGTGGAGGCCATGGTCGCCGCATCGGCGCCGGACTGGCTGGCGTGCACGAAGATCACCGGGATCTCGATGTTCGGCAGCGCCGACACGCCCAGGCGCAGGTAGCAGATCAGGCCGACCATGAACAGGCCGATGGCCAGCAGCGCGGTGCCGATCGGGCGGCGGATGAAGGGGCCGGACAGGTTCATCGTGCGGTCCCCCGCAGCAGCGGGGCGAGGATCATGCCTGCGGCTCCTGCAGCGAACCGTTGCGCAGCGCGCGCTGTTCGCGGCGGCGGGCAAGCCATTCGGAGAAGCGCTCCATGTACAGGTAGATCACCGGCGTGGTGTACAGCGTGACCAGCTGGGACAGCAGCAGGCCGCCGACGATGGCGATGCCGAGCGGGCGGCGCAGTTCCGAGCCGATGCCGGTGCCCAGCGCCAGCGGCAGCGCACCGAGCATGGCCGCAGCGGTGGTCATCATGATCGGGCGGAAGCGCAGCAGGCAGGCACGGCGGATCGCCTCGTGCGCGTTGGCTCCGGCGCGTCGCGCCTCGATGGCGAAGTCCACCATCATGATGCCGTTCTTCTTGACGATGCCGATCAGCAGCACGATGCCGACGATGCCGTCCACCGACAGGCTCAGCCCGCACAGCATCAGCGCCAGCAGCGCGCCGACACCGGCCGGTGGCAGCGTGGAGATGATCGTGATCGGGTGGATGTAGCTCTCGTAGAGCACGCCCAGCACGATGTAGATCACTACCAGCGAGGCCAGCAGCAGCCACACCACATCGGTCTGGCTGCCGGTGAATTCGGCGGCCTTGCCGATGAACTCGGCATGCAGGTGGGTCGGCATGTCCAGGCTGTCCTTGGTCTCCTGGATTGCACGCACCGCTTCGGACAGCGAATACCCCGGCGCCACGTTGAACGAGACCGTCACCGCCGGCAGCTGCTGCTGGTGGCTGACAACCAGCGGCGCGCTGCTCACCTTGCCTTCGGCCAGCGCCGACAGCGGGATGATGTTGCCGGCACCGACGGTGATGCCGGTGTTCTGCGCGCCGATGCCGGTGGCGGTGGACGAGTTGGACGAGGTGACCTGGCCGAAACTGGTGGCGTTGGTACCGGTCAGCGCGCCGGCGCCGTTGGAGGCGACGGCCAGCTGTTCCATCAGTGCGGTACTGGTGCGGAACTCCGGTGCCACTTCCAGCACCACGCGGTACTGGTTGAGCTCGGTGAAGATGGTCGAGATCTGGCGCTGTCCAAACGCATCGTAGAGCGTGTCATCGATGGTCTGCATCGGCACGCCCAGCACGCTTGCCTTGTCGCGGTCGATGTTCAGCTCAAGCGCACGGCCCTGGTTGGACAGGTTGTTGTCGACGTCGGCAAGCTCCGGGCGCTTGCGCAGCGCCTCGGTCAGGCGCGTGGCCTGCTTGGCCACTTCGGCGCTGTCCACGTCCGACAGCGAGTACTGGTACTCGGTGGCGGCCACGCGGGTATCCAGGGTCACGTCCTGCACCGGCTTGAGGTACAGGGCCACGCCCGGAATGCCGGCCACTGCCTTCTGCAGGCGCGGCAGGATCTCCTCCAGGCCATCGCGCTGGCTGCGCTCCTTCAGCACGATCGACAGCTGGCCCTGGTTGAGCGTGGGGTTCATGCTGCCCGCGCCGATGAAGGCCGATACGCCGGTCACGTCCGGGTCCTGGCGCAGCGCTTCGGCCACCTGCCTGGTGCGCTGTTCCATCTGTGGGAAGGCGATGTTCTGGTCGGCCTGCACCACGCCGGTGATCAGGCCGGTGTCCTGTTCGGGCAGCAGACCCTTGGGAATCAGCACATACAGCAGTACGGTCAGCACCAGCGCGCCGCCGGCCACGGCCAGGGTGGCGCGCTGGTGGTCCAGCACCCAGTCCAGGCTGCGCTCGTACAGGCCCACGGTGCGCGTCCACAGGTTCTGCTTGCCGGCCGCCGCTGCGCGCTCGTGCGCGTCTTCGCCCTCGGGCAGCGCGTCGGGCTTGAGCAGGTAGGCGCACATCATCGGGGTGAGCGTCAGCGAGATCAGCATCGACAGCACCACGGCGATGCTCAGCACCCAGGCAAACTCGTGGAACAGGCGACCGGTGACACCGGGCATCAGCAGCAGCGGCAGGAACACCGCCACCAGCGACACGGTCAGCGACAGCACGGTGAAGCCGATCTGGCGCGCGCCGATCTCGGCCGCTTCCTTGCCACTCTTGCCCTGCTCGATGTAACGCACGATGTTCTCGATCATCACGATCGCATCGTCGACCACGAAGCCGGTGGCCACCACCAGCGCCATCAGCGAGAGGTTGTCCAGCGACATGCCGGCGAAGGCCATCACCGCGAAGGTGCCGGCCAGCGACAGCGGTACTGCCACCGAGGGAATGATCGTGGCCCACAGCCGGCGCAGGAACACGAAGATCACCGCCACCACCAGGCCGATGGTGAGGATCAGGGTGAACTGCACTTCATGCACCGAGGCGCGGATGGTCTCGGTGCGGTCGTTGAAGATCTCCAGGTGCACGTCGGCCGGCAGCACGCCCTGCAGCTGCGGCAGGATCGCGCGGATGCGCTCGACGGTCTGCACGATGTTGGCGCCCGGCTGCCGGCGCACTTCCAGCAGCACCGCCGGCTTGCCATCGGCCCAGGCCGCCAGCTGGTCGTTCTCCACGCCATCGACCACCTCGGCCACGTCGGACAACCGCACCGGGCGGCCGTTCTTGTAGCTGATGATGGTGTCGCGGTACTCGGCAGCGCTGGCCAGCTGGTCGTTGGTGCCGATGCTGTAGGACTGGGTCTTGCCGTTCAACGAGCCCTTCGGCGCATTGACGTTGGCCTGGGTGAGCGCGCTGCGCAGCTGCTCCAGGGTCAGGCCCATGTTCGACAGCTGCGCCGGATTGACCTGGATGCGCACGGCCGGGCGTACGTTGCCGGCAATCGAGACCAGGCCCACGCCCTGCACCTGCGACAGGCGCTGGGCCAGGATCGAGTCGGCGTAATTGTTGACGTCACGCAGCGGGCGCGTGTCGGAGGTCAGCTTCAGGGTGACGATGGCCGCGTCGGCCGGATTCACCCGGTTGTAGACCGGCTGGTAGGGCAGCGACGAGGGCAGGGTGGCCTGGCGGATCGCCGCCTGCACGTCCTGCGCGGCGATGTCGATGTCGCGGTCCATCGAGAACTGCAGGATGATCGTCGACAACCCGGCCGACGAGTCCGACGTCATCAGTTCCAGCCCGGAGATCTGTCCGAACTGGCGCTCCAGTGGCGTGGTGACCAGCGAGGCCATGGTGGTGGCGTTGGCGCCGGGGTACTGGGTGGTGACCACCAGGCTGGGCGCATCGATTTCCGGCAGCGCCGACACCGGCAGCTTGCGGTAACCGAGGATGCCCAGCAGCAACAGGCCCGCCATCAACAGCGAGGTAGCGATCGGGCGGCGGATGAAGATCGTCGAAAAGCCCACGGACTGATCCTTGCTGGCACTTCAATGTCGGCGCCGGCAGGTCCGCCGGCGCGAGGGAGAACCGTGGCCTGCGCTCAGCGCGGACCACCACCGCGACGGCCACCGCCGCCACCGTTCTTCTGCTCGGCCGCTTTCAGCTCGGCCTCGGTCGGTGCGGCCGGGGTTTCGCCCGGCTTCAGCGCGGTGACCTTGCTGCCCGGCTTCAGGCGGAACTGGCCTTCGCTGACCACCCGCTCGCCGCCCTTCAGGCCTTCGGCAATCTGCACCTGGCTGTCGCCCACTTCCACGCCACTGCGCACGGTCTGCATCTTCACCGTGTTGTCGCCCTGCACGACGTAGACGTACTCGCCGTCCGGCCCACGCAGCACGGCCTGGGTCGGAATGACCACGCCACCGCCGATGGTGCGCAGCTGCATGCGCACGTTGACGAACTGGCCCGGCCACAGGCCGTTGTCGGTGTTGTCGAACAGCGCGCGCGCCTTGAACGTGCCGCTGTCGGCACTGATCAGGTTGTCGACCACGTCCAGCTTGCCGTCACCGGACAGCACGTGCGAATCGGCCCGGTCCAGCGCTGCCACCGGCACCGCACCGGCGGCCTGCGCCTGGCGCACGTCGCCGAGCTGGCGTTCGGGCAGGTTGAACAGCACATGGATCGGGTGGACCTGGGTCAGCGTGACCAGGGCGGTACCGGCATTGACCACGTTGCCGGCGTCGACTGCGCGGATGCCGGCGATGCCGGTGATCGGTGCGGTGACCTTGGTGTACTGCAGCTGCACCTGCGCCGAGCGCATGCTGGCCTCGTTCGCCGCGACTGCGCTCTCGTACTGTGCCACTTGGTTTCGTTGTGTATCCAGATCGGTCTTGGCGACGAACTGGCGATACTCCGGCGCATTCGAGCGCTGGTAGTTGGAGCGCGCGGTGGCCAGCAGCGCCTCGTTCTGGCGCTTGGCCGCCGCCGCCTGGTCGTAGCTGGCCTGGGCGGTGCGTGGATCGATCACTGCCAGCACGTCGCCCTTCTTCACTTCCTGGCCTTCGCGGAAGTTCAGGCTCATCAACTGGCCACCGACCTGCGGGCTGACGGTGACGGTGTTCATTGCCGTAACCGTGCCCAGCGCGCTGGCATACACCGGTACGTCCTGGCGCGTGGCCTCGACCACGGTGACCGGCACCGGGCCGGCATCCGGGTCTTCGCCACCCTGGCGCGCGCCCGCCGCTGGCTTTCCAGCCTTGTCCTTGCCCCCGCCGATGACGCGCAGGCCAACCACGGCCAGCACCAGAACCGCCACGACCAGCAGCACGATCTTCCAAACACGTGACATTACGAGGACTCCGAGAGGGCTGGACCGGGCGGGACGCCGGCGGCAATGCGCAAAGCATACCTGTGCCACATCACGTTTCCTGCATGACGGATGGGACGGGCGCTAAGACCGGATCCCCCGCGGGAGGTTCCCGTGGCGCCGGTGTTGCCCTACATTCAGCTGGAACCTTCTTGCTGTGGAGATTGCGATGCGCCGTTCGCTGCTGCTGTCCGCCCTGCTGCTGGCCCTGCCGGCCCTTGCTCACGCCCAGGACGGGCAGCGCCCGGAAGTGACTGCCGCTGCGCAGCGGCTGCAGGCCAAGGTGGTCGAATGGCGCCGGGACTTCCATCAGCATCCGGAGTTGTCCAACCGCGAGGCGCGCACCTCGGCCGAGGTCGCCAAGCGCCTGCGTGCGATGGGCCTGAAGCCGAAGACCGGCATTGCCCACCACGGCGTGGTGGCGATCATCGAGGGCGGCAGGCCCGGCCCGAAGATCGCCCTGCGTGCGGACATGGACGCGCTGCCGGTGACCGAGCAGACGGGCTTGCCGTTCGCCTCCAAGGCCACCGACCAGTACCGCGGCCAGACCGTAGGCGTGATGCATGCCTGCGGCCATGACGCACACACCGCCACCTTGCTGGGCGTGGCCGAAGCGCTTGTGTCGATGAAGAAGGACCTGCCGGGCCAGGTGATGCTCATCTTCCAGCCGGCCGAGGAAGGCGCGCCGCCGCCGGAAGAGGGCGGTGCCGCACTGATGCTGAAGGAAGGCCTGTTCGCCGACTTCAAGCCGGAGGCGGTGTTCGGGCTGCACGTGTTCTCCAGTGTCCAGGCCGGGCAGATCGCGGTGCGCGGTGGCCCGCTGATGGCCGCCTCGGACCGCTTCGGGATCAAGGTGATCGGTCGCCAGACGCACGGGTCGGCGCCGTGGAACGGCGTTGACCCGATCGTGGCCACCGCCGATCTGGTCGGCACCGCGCAGACCATCGTCAGCCGCCGCGCCAACCTGTCCAAGCAGCCGGCGGTGCTGACCTTCGGCGCGATCAACGGTGGCATCCGCTACAACATCATTCCCGATGAAGTGGAAATGGTCGGCACCATTCGTACCTTCGACGAGGGTATGCGCCAGCAGATCTTCGCTGACCTGCGCAACGTGGCCGAGCACACGGCCGCCGCGCACGGTGCCAAGGCGGTAACCGACATCTACGAGTCGGAAGGCAACCCGGCCACGGTGAACGACCCGGCGCTGACCGCGAAGATGCTGCCGAGCCTGCAGGCGGTGGTGGGCAAGGACAATGTGTACGAGCCGCCGCTGCAGATGGGCGCGGAGGATTTCTCGCTGTACGCGAAGGAAGTGCCGGGCATGTTCTTCTTCGTGGGTTCGACCAGCGTGGGCATCGACCCGGCGACGGCGCCGGCGAACCATTCGCCGAAGTTCCTGCTGGATGAGAAGGCACTGGATGTGGGACTGCGGGCGTTGCTGCAGGTGAGCCTGGATTACCTGCACGGTGCCGGCACTCCTACGGGGTGAGGGGTGCCGGGGGGGGGTGGGGCCCCCCCCCCCCCCCAAAAAAACAAAAAAAAAAAAAAAGCCCATAACGTGGGTTTGGGGGGGGGGGGGGGGGGGGGGGGGGGGGGGGGCGCCCCCCCCCCCCCCGCCCCCCCCCCCGCCCCCCGCGCCCGCCCCCCCCCCCCCCCCCCCCCCCCCCCCCCCCCCCCCCCCCCCCCCCCCCCCCCCCCCCCCCCCCCCCGCCCCCCCCC